>CAIXQV010000404.1 GCA_903921605.1 uncultured Planctomycetaceae bacterium
GAAGGCCACGTCGCTGGCGGTGCCGACGCCGGCGTCGATGATCACGGGATAGTCCGGATCATTCTCTTTGAGATACTCCAGGCAGATGCGAATATTGTTCGCGTTCAGCACGCCCTGACCACTTCCGATCGGACTCCCGGCTGGCATCACTGATGTTGCTCCAGCGGCTTTCAGACGACGGGCTGTAATCGGGTCATCTGACGTATAGCACAGCACCTGAAATCCATCGTCAACCAGTTCCTTACACGCTTCGACCGTAGCGATGGGATCCGGAAGCAATGTGCGAGTATCCGCCAGCACTTCCAGCTTCACCCAGTCTGCGCCAGGATTCTCGAGACCTCGCAGGATTTCACGACCCAGGCGGGCAACTCGGATGGCGTCTTCCGTATTAAAACATCCGGCCGTGTTGGGCAGGATCGTGTATCGTTTCAGGTCGATGAAGTCGAGAATATTTCGTCCGGAGGCATCGACCAGTCGCTCACGTCGCACGGCGACAGTGATCACGTCGGAGCCGCTGGCTTCAAGACACTCCTGCATAAGTTCTAACGTTGCATATTTTCCCGTCCCGACGATCAGGCGAGACTTCAACGTATGAGTTCCCAGGACAAGTGGTTTGTCAGCAGGCAGAGCGGTCATTGTTCAAATACTTTCGGAGACAGATCGTTTACAAATCGACTATGACAGCGAGGCAGAATTCGCATCCATCAACCAGGCGGAAGTTCGGGTTATCAGCCGGGCCGCGTTAACGGTGGATTGTACAGATTCACCAATCCTCTACACCTGCAGTCGATAAAAGCGTTGGGCCGTTTCCCCGAAGATCAGATTCTGCTCCGAAGTGGACAGCGTTTGCGTGAGTTCCTGCAGAGTAGAAAAGACCGTTTCGTAGGAACCCGCCAGTTCGCAGACCGGCCAGTCAGATCCAAACATGCAGCGTTCCGGACCGAACGCTTCCAGAGCAATCTCCACGTAAGGCTTCAGGTCAGCTGGCTTCCAGTTCTTCCAGTCAGCCTCCGTCACCATGCCGCTCAGCTTGCAATAGATGTTTGGAAAGGCAGCCGCGCGGCGAAGATCAAGACTCCAGTCGTGAATATTCTGGTCCTTGATTTTCGGCTTGGATAAATGATCAATTACCATCGGAAGGTCGGGCAACGCTGTCGCCAGCATGGCCGCATGCTTCAGATGCTGAGTATAGAACAGCAGGTCAAACGGGACCTGATGCTTCTGCAGCACTTTGAGTCCTTGCATGATGTCCGGCCGAACAATAAAGTTGTCGTCCGGCTCAGCCTGAGTCACGTGACGAATCCCGACAAACTTCGGATTGCCCACGAACTCACTGAGCTGTTCTTCACAGAACTCACTGGCGAGATCGACCCAGCCCACGACTCCGGCGATGAAGTCATGGTCTTTTGTCATCTCCAGCACCCAACGATTTTCCGCGACATTATGCTGTGTCTGCACGAAGACAGTTTTTGTGACACCTGTCGCCTGCAGATGCGTCTTCAGATCTGTCGGCAGGAAATCTCGACAGATGGGTTTGTGCTGCGGCTCATGCAGCCATCCATACTCAAACGAGAGATCAAGTTTCCAGAAGTGCTGATGGGAATCAATAATCATCGGTGTTCCGAGTTGAATTGGATTCTTATTTGAATGCACAGGTCATCAGTCGACATGCTGAATCGCAGGGAAGGCTGTCGTTTAACAGCAAGCTGCAGGCGCTGTCGCAGGATTTCGCCTATGCCTCGCCGTTAAACGAGAACGCAAAATGTACATGACTGAAGCCGATAGCCTGTCAGGAAATGTTTTTCATAATGCCACGCTAATCATAGCAAAAAACTTCGACGGTCGAGCTTATCGGATAGCCTTCACTGTCCGCAGGAATGATCACAAAGCCATCGGCCTGAGTTGTTGATGACAGTACCGATGCACCACTCACGGCGATCGGTTCAGC
>CAIXQV010000405.1 GCA_903921605.1 uncultured Planctomycetaceae bacterium
AGATTGTTATAGCTGTACCCGGGGATGCTCAGGGTGCCGGGGGTGCCGCCGATGATTCTGCCCCCGCTGATCACCGCCACGCCCTTGTTCTGGTAGAGGTTCTGGGGGGTGCAGCTCACCCCATTACCGCCACGGGCTTCGATGGTGGTCTGCCCGGTGCCGTTGGTCTGGATTGTGGCGTTTGAATTGACCATGAGGCCCGAAAGTTGCATGACCGATGGCGTGGCCTGCATGTTGATGCTCATGGACAGGTTGCCATTGGTCATCGTGAGCGTGGAATTCGCGAGCATGGCGACCTGATAATCGGTCAGAATGCGGAGGCTGCTGCTGTTGGCGAATGTGCTGGTGCCGGTAAACGTGATGGAGCCTGACGGGCCGAGGGAACCGTTGGACATCGAGAGATTGAAGTTGTCCGTGTAGTCCCCAGTGCTATTCAGAAACTGGACGCGCGGGAAATTGGCCGAACGGCGGATGGTGAAGGTGTCGTAGGCAGCAAGTGAAGCGGCATTGGCCGTAAGGTTTGCGCCACTGACCGAGGCTGTACCAGTGCCCGACCAGGTATTGGTGCCTCCGCTTCCGTTTGTAAGCGTGAAGAGATAGCTGGTGCCGTTTGAGGAGATATTCAGGTCGCCCGCTGAGTTGAGATCAATGATGAACTCAGACCCGGAGGCGCTATAAGTGGCCGTCAGGAGAGTTCGCGTCTCCAGCGACTCAAGCTGCATCGCCGCGTTCAATCTGCGGCGCGAAATCGTCGCTGAATGCGAAGCAAAGAGGCTGGACACCACGGACCTGAACCACGAGGAGAAACGCATTTGTGTTTGCATTAAAAATAAACCTTGGTCAATTAAATCTGGCCAAAAGTATTCGCGGACAAAAGAAAACATCAAGCGAACAAAAGATCAGAGGTCAATGTCGGTGACTGGCAACATCGCTTCGATCTAAAACGCATAAGCACGGACAGCAACTCGGAAGTGCATAATCTGAAACTATCAAAGGATGAATCTTCAAACGATGCAATGTTCATACTTCAGTTAAACCATAAGTCGTTCTGCGAGACTGGTTCGCAGGTCGTCTTTGGGTTGCTCTGATCGCAGATTGAAACGGCAATAAACAGCGTTGTTCCCCGCATCAGCAGCAACGCCAATCCACCGTACCGCCCTGACTCAAAACACGGCTGTGATCCACTTCAATTCACGTCCATCGCTCATGCTGCAGCAACCACACAACACTCCGTTAGTCGACACAGCTCAACGGACGAAGTGCCAGCTGAATGCGTAGCTTAGGAGATTGGCGGCAGTTGGAAGCAATTATAAAATGTATATGGTTCAACAATTCCATATATCGCGAATTGTGTAGCACCGTACTCTTCCAATTATTGAAGTCCATGGTGTGCTAAATCCAATACCCCCGAACCCCCACCCTCCCCCGCAAAAAAAGCGGTAATTCCGTTGTTTTCATTATCATATTGCTGGAGATGATTTGACTCGCCGGCCGTCGGCAGCATACTGCATCCTGCGAATTGCAATGTCACATGCCTGGGAAATCCTAAGCGTCTTTATAAGTGTACCCCTGTGCGATCACGACTTCTTCGTGGATTCCGACGGAGGCTGCAAAGTGTCCCTTTCGGTCGTCGACAAACAATCTCTTTTATAGAGGCGCACTGCGTGCGACAGGTTTTATGACATCGCTGATGATCGACGGGCCTCAATCGATGGGCCATTGTTTCGCAGCGGGGTTGAAACGCGTCTGGTGCCAGAGTTCAAACCCCGTGACGCCGAGAGATGGCTAACTGGACAGCGCCATGTTGGGTCGGATGTTCAGGCTTTTTGTGACGCTGAGCCTGTGATTTTGCCCGTGAAATCGGTGCTATCCGTGGGCAAAAACACAATCGCATTTTCACCACGGACAGCACGAATAACACGGATGAATCGCAGAGGTCACAAAAGGTTGTTCAGGGCAAAACAACTTGCGTTTTCGCCCCATGCGGGACAGACAAACTGAACCTCAAGCCTGGCGCTGTCCAGCTAATCTCTTCGATCGCAAGGTTGCCTTTGTCTTGCAAGGTTGTCTGTGATCAGAGTTAGAGTCAACGAAGAAGCAATCGACGCCGAACTGCGAGACTTCTCACCCTATGCCCCACACCTGACGCCCCACCGGACCGTTCGATCGAGTTCACGTATTCAAAACTCAAGACGCGACATCGAGATGAAGTGGACAGATCCGCCGGCAGACTCCGGGAGCTTTATCGTTCCGTCCTCGACCAGTCCACCAAACCAGAGTGCCCAAACGACTTCAAGCACTGCGGAGACCGCTTTACCGAAAATAGCACCGCTCTAACCTGCATTCGCTGCCAGAGCCTGCAGCCTCGCTTGCACGCTCTGGCGATTCAAATTGAACTCAACGGCGCGATGAGATCAGCTCATCCCCATTTTGGACAGGGCATCCTGCAAGCCGGGGATATTCATTCCCCCGGCAATGTCCGCCATCTCCTTTGCGGCCGCTTCTTTGGCTTTCTGAATGGCGTGGTTAGTCGCCGTAGCGACCAGTTCCTGCATCAGTTCCCGATTCTTCGCTTCGATCAGCCACTGATGAATGTCCACGCCGCTGACCTGAAAGTCGCCGGTCATGCGAACCGTCACCGCGTCGCCGCCAGCCGTGCCTTCAACCGTGAGGCGACCGATGCGCTCTTTTGCCGCAGCGACCTTGGCCTGAATATCACCGGCCTGGCTCATCATGCTGGCCATGCTTGCAAGATTCTTGAGTCCACCAAACATATCAAACTCCAAAGAACAGGTGATAAGCTCAGACGAGAAATCCGCTAGTGGTCCGCCACAGCCTCTGTTTCAGCAACCTTAACGGCAGGAGCCACAGTCACTTTGACCACAGTTGCTCCAAAGACTTCCATCACCTGACGCACGAAAGGATCTCGCGACGGATCCACTTCGCCCAGCAGGTTTCGCTGAGGAGGCGTTGCCTCAACAGCTCGCGCGGCAGGTTTCGGAGTAGATTCGGTGGCCTGTGACGAGCCTCTTGAAGCATTATTGCTTTTCGCTCCGGCGGCGGCGGGAGGATCTGCGGGCTTTTCAACCACAGGTTGCGGCTTTGGTCGAGTCGACGCCAGTAGTCGCAGATTGACCGTGAAAGGTTCTCCAATCAGCTTCAGGATTTCGGCTTCAATCCGACCGCGACTGTCCGGCTGATCGAGCACCTTTTTTGCAAAGTCGTAGGAGCTGTCTAATTGGATCTCCAGCCGATTGGGTGCGACCAGGACAAGATCCGAAGCCATCTTCAGCCCCGCGGAAATCGTCAACCCGACGGTCTTTAACAACTCCTGAAACAATCGCGGACAATCCGCCTGTGTCAATGACGACACCGGTTCATTCTTCGCTGTTGGAGCAGGCTTCTCGATCGCCGGGGCAGGTGGAGCGGATGAGGCAGGCACAGGCGCAAGCGGCACTGGAGCAGGTTC
>CAIXQV010000406.1 GCA_903921605.1 uncultured Planctomycetaceae bacterium
GAATGCTCTCGTTGGTTCACCTGGTAATCGTCTGCCGTTTACGTTTACTTCGCAATCGGGACGATAACGTGCTCAGGGCAGCATCACAATCGGAGTTAAGTTGAGGTTGATGGCCATCAGGCATCAAAGAAACAAATGTACCCTGATGAGATGCCTCAAAGGCATGGTGGATCAAAGTGGAAAGCCAGAGCCAAGCATGCTTTGGCACTGGAGCACACATGGGCACCACTTACCGGCCTGCGGCTATCTGGCATGCAGAATGCCCAGCAGTATCAATGAATGAGCTGACGATATCGGAGGCGTCCGGAAGTGAAGTTCCGGGCAAGTAGGGTTGGATTCCCAGCCCCAACCAGAATCACGCCCAGCCACTGAACTTGCCGGGCGGCGGCGGTAGGTCGGTCGAGAACTAACCAGCATTCCCTGAATCGGGCCCTTTAGCAATCTTATACAGTGACTCCGCCTGCATCTTATTCGAACACTTCGGGCATTTTGCTTTCGCTATTCCCTTGCCCTTGACGCCACCCAGTTTGGCCGCCTTGCGTGCCTCTTCGCTGATTGTCGTGCCACAGGACTTACATTTGTGCCCGCTCAGTTCCAAAGTGTAGGCCGCATCCTTTTGGTAGTAGATGAGTCCCTTAAGTGATTCGATACGACTCTGGTTCATAAAGCAACTCAGAGTCTCTGCCTTGTCTGACTCCGGAATTCCGTTTTCCGTGCCATTGAGTTCCGCTCCGAACAGCGATTTGAACTGTTCTGCGATGACTCGCCATCCGCTTATAGAAAACGACAAGAATGCTTGTTTTCCGCCATCAATGTCAATTGGCAAAAAGATGGCGATTCGTCCTTCGCCGAAAACCGGCACGCCAGCAAACATGGACTCAGAGACTTTCGCCACTGGCTGTACGAGTCTTACTTCGCCAGAACGTGATCCATCAACTTTTCGAATCTCAACGTTTTCGAGGTTCTCAAAGTTGCCGGCTTTTGCGACTTGTTCTCGAATCTGTTGACGGCGAACCAGATGATCTGCTTTTTTGTGGCCACCACCAAAGCTGAAAATCGACCGTTTCTTTTTCGTACCAGCAAAAGTCAAAATGTGCAGACCGGAGTTATCGAACGCAATATCCACTTCGGTGTGTTTGCCGGTCAGACTGCCAGGTTTAAGCACCAATGCTGCGGGAGACAAAACGTGGAACCATGCGTCATCAATCCATGACACGGTCTTCTGCACGGAGGCGGCTTCGACCTTTGCTGGGGGCTTCTCCTGCTTGTCTGCCTTCTTCTTCAAACCCGGTACAACAACAGGCTGTTTGCACTGTTTGCATCGCAGGGTTTTGCCAGCCTGATCTTCATTGACTCGAATCCATGCGCCACAGGTACACGGAACGAGTACTTGTTTCCGCAGTCGTTCAGCGTTCTTCTGGTTTTTGCGTTTCTTGCCTTCCTTCTGCTCTTCAACAGCGAAGGATAACAAATCATCTTCCCCGCCTCTGTTGCGAGAAGTCGGCTGAGCGGGGGTTGGGGCGTCTACTGCTATTTCGGCCGCAACAGCAGTTCCGGAAGGATTCGGCTCCGGGGCAGTTCCTGCTGTTTTGGATTTGCCCGTTACTTTCGTTGTGCTTTCGGGCTTATCCGGCCCATCAACCTGATTTACTTCAACCTGCTTTACAGGGGTAGGGACCACAGGACTTTTAGCCGGAGCCACTGGGGACTTTACAGGCTTAACGCCACTGCCGACTTCAAAATCATCCGCTTCAACGGAGTCCACACCGGAACCAAGTTTAAAGTCGTCGTTATCAACGATCTTTGCCGCCTCACTGGACTGCGATTCAGCTCGAGCTGGCAAAAAATCTTTTCGATTCTCGGCGGAAATCGTGCTGTAGATGATTGGCTGGGGATTGGTTGTGAGCTGACGGTACCGCGCAGCGACATCGGCGCGCATGAACTGGTTGCAGCTCCAACAACGTACCAAACCAGACCGGACCATTTCACCGCAATGCGGGCATGGCTCCTGCATGCTGGCTGACTTCAACGCATCCGGAGTAGCAGGTGCGACGCCAGACGATTCTGTCTTCTTGCGTTCGTAAAAGACGTGACCACACTCCGGGCACTGATCTGTGTCCGAAAGAATGAGGGATTTGCACCCCGGGCATGATCGAATGACTGTCGACATATCAGTCCGCGTCTTTGCCGCCGAATTTTCCGTGAAGTACGCAACTTATGACTCTACGTCACAAGCACGCAAACTGGATGTCAAATTCTGGCGATACTTTTACACTCTGACGTAACTTGCTCTGAGTAGAATCGGTTAAGAAGTCTGGTTAACGGCGACTTCTTCCTAGGAAACATCATGACCTCTAGCTGACCGTGTTGCTCGACTTTTTTGGATTGCTGTAGAAAAGTTCCCCAAAACGTTGCCTCTTTACATCATATCCGGGTCGTTTGGAAGAACTGTCAATGACTCTGCCCGATAGTTCCGTAAAATTACTCTTGGGTGTGTTTTTTTGTATATGTATATGGCCGGGTTCTTGGAGCATCGGCTCTTGCTCTTTCCTCGCATGCACAGAGCCGTTGGCACTCAAATTGGGCTGCATACATTGAAAAATAGAGTGTTGTCCCAGCATGTTTTGAAGCCAATTCCCAGCAATGATCACAATCCGCTGTTAACTCCGGTCCGGAAAAATGGTTTGCACGAGGAAGGCCCAAGGTGTGCAGGCTTTGTGGATCAGAGAAATGCCGGGACGAATCCAGCCATACTGTTCGGAAGTATGACGTAAGTATTCATGGTCGTGTTGGCAAGAAATTTCGGCTTGGGCTGATTTGGCCAATGATTTTGGCTGATTGCTGACTGGCAGAGAACGCAGGATGGTTGCGAAAATGAGTATGCAGAATCAGAAGATTGCAATTTCCGGTGCTACAGGGCTGGTCGGCGGGGAGTTAATCCCTTTGCTTAAGGCCGCTGGACATTCGATATTAACCCTGAGCCGCCGTAATGCGGGAGCCGGCTCGATTTTATGGGATCCCGCAAAGGGAGTTACTCCACTCGGGGCATTGGAGGGAGTTGATGCCGTCGTGCACCTTGCCGGGGAGAACATTGCCGGAAGTCGCTGGACGGCTGCCGTGAAAGAGCGAATTCGCAGTAGTCGCGTCGACGGGACTCGGAATCTTGTGAAGTCTTTGGCTCTGCTGAAGTCACCGCCAAAGACCTTGGTCTGTGCCTCAGCGATTGGGTTCTATGGGCACCGGGGTGAAGAGCGACTTGATGAGTCCTCCATGGTCGGATCCGGTTATCTGGCAGATGTCTGCAAGGCGTGGGAATCGGAGGCTCAGGAAGCGGAGAAACTTGGTTTGCGGGTCGTGCGTCTACGAATTGGCGTGGTATTGAGCAAAAAGGGTGGAGCTCTGGCGAAAATGTTGCTGCCGTTCAAGCTCGGCGTTGGCGGGATCATTGGTTCAGGAAAGCAATATTGGAGCTGGATCGGTCTTAACGATCTTGTTCAAATTATTAGCTTTTGTATAGAAAACGAAGCCGCTAGCGGTGCTGTCAATGCGGTTAGTCCCAATCCCATGACTAACTATGATTTCACCAAAGCCGTTGGTGCAGTGCTTCATCGCCCCACCATTTTTCCAATGCCCGCGTTTGCTGCGAAACTGGCTCTCGGAGAAATGGCGGACGATCTGCTGCTGTCAAGTGTTCGAGTTGAGCCGCACAAGCTGCAAAGTCTTGGGTTTCAATTCGCGCAGCCAGATCTCACCTCCTGCCTGAAGCACGAGTTGTCGTGACCAATTTTCCTTCGAAGACGACGGCAACTCAGGACGTGCCTCAATGGCAGCGTGTTGCACTGCTGGTTGCCGCTCTGCAGTGCCTGATCTGGGGAGTGTTTATTCTTGCACTTCCCGAGCGGTCATCAATCGTCTACGGGTTAGCCAAAGTGCCGATGGAACTCTTTCTTTGGCAGGGAACAGGTCTGGTTATTTTCTTGTTTGGTGTCGGCTACGCAATTGCTGCTACGAACCCCAGACAGCATTGGTCTGTTCTTTTGATTGGGCTAATCGCCAAGATCCTGGGGCCAGTGGGGATGCTGTGGTCAGTGATTCAGGGCGATGTTCCACCTCAGGTACTGTATTTGATTCCGATTAACGATCTCATCTGGTGGTTGCCATTCACCATGATGCTCAGAGATGTTTTCATGCATCATCGTGGGGAAGATTCATCAGCCCTTGACCCGGTCTCCACAACACGTCCGTGAGTCCGTTATTGTTTGTTGCTCGTGCCAGCACAAAAAGTAGATCGGAAAGTCGATTCAGGCTGATCAGCAGCGACGGATTAATCGGTGTGGTCGCATGGAGCCGAAGGACATCAATCTCTGCACGACGGCAAATACTTCTGGCGAGATGCAGTGCAGCGGCCGACAGGTTTCCTCCGGGCAGGACGAAACTCGTCAGAGGGCCAACATGAGCCGAAAAGTGATCGATTAGTCGCTCCAGTTTTCTGACATGGTCCTGACTGATTCGATTCGGCAGCGGATCCGGTTCGTTCTCGGGTTTCGGCACACAGAGATCCGCACCGAGGTCGAACAGAAATTGCTGTAAAGCCGTCAATACCGTACTGATTTCTTCGCCGGGACCATGAGCCAAGGCAAGTCCAATTGCGCTATTGGTTTCGTCCACCGAGCCTCCAGCGATGATGCGAGGATGTACCTTGGGTACTCTTTCTCCGCTCCCAAGTCCGGTTTGGCCTTCATCGCCGCTGCGAGTATAAATTCTGTCGATATGAACCATGATGTGTTCTGTTGTCCAGGCCGCGAGTTAACCTGACGGCATTATGAAGAGTCAAAGTTAAGTTTTCGCAGCAGATTTCATGAATTGAATTGCACCGGCAAATCATAGGGCTTGGGGCAAGGATTTCATGGGGCCTCTCCACGAACTGTTCCCAAATTGGCATATTCTGGTGATCCCATTGGCGGCCTCTACCGTTTCGCGGTGTTGGTTGACGGATGTTTCGTCCAACAACGCACTGGAGAATTCCTCATGTCGGAACTGGAAAAGCAGCAGTCCCCATCGCGAAAGCTTTCTCGCTACAACTATGCGTTCGGGCCTGTCGGGGCGGGGCTGATTATTGATGCGGTCGATTTTGTGACGTTTGGTCCCGTCGGCCTCGCGCTGGGTTTTCCGATCGGAGCGGCAGCCGGATATTGGCTGGCACGCAGCCTTCGACTGGAAACGAACACCAGCCTTATCTGCGCGGTGATTGCGGGGGTTTACTGCACGATACCTGGGACTGAGCTGTTGCCGTTGGGCACTCTGGTTGGTGCTCTGGTTCGACTGGAAGATGTGCCGCAGGCTCTGTCGAGTGTGAATCCCGTCGTAGAGGCTCCAGCTGCTGAGGAAGTCCGGGAAGATGACAGATTGATGTTGTCGTAATCGCCCACTGAATGAGTTGCAGGAAGCATGAATCCGTGGACTGCAACTCTTCAGAGGCTCATACTCGTGGTGTTTCAGTGCCGCCTCCAAAGTTCCAGACACCTTTTTCAACATGTGTTGGGGCATTTTTCGAATCACTCATGAACTCAACAAAAAACGGCACTCCATTGCTGGAGTGCCGTCGAACAACTTCAGTTGAGAACTCTCGCTCTCTATTTCAGCGGTCGAACCACGGAGATCGGACGCAGGTAGTCGTTCAGAGTGTCCGGGCTGACCACGCCGCCGCCCATCCCGCTCTTGCCAACCCCACCGTATGGGACTCCGTGGACAATCACGTTGTGAGCGTTGATCCAGCCGTTGCCGGAGATAAACGCTTCCGCAACGCGAGCACAGCGCTGCAGGTCTTTTGACCATACGCTGTTGCCAAGACCGTAATCAGTATCGTTAGCCAGCCGGATGCCTTCTTCTTCGCTTGCAAATGGAGCGATAAAGGCGACTGGTCCAAAGATTTCTTCGCGAGCAGCCACATTGTTCAAAGAGCCAGCAAGCAGTGCCGGCTTCACATAGAAGCCCTTCTTGCCAGGGATTTCAGCTGCGCCACCTTCCAAAATCAGGTCTGCTCCGTCAGCAACACCCTTCTGGAGATAACTTAGCACGCGGGATCGCTGCTTGCTGCTCACCAGAGGACCCATTTGTGATGAGCCATCCATCTGGTAGCCGATCTGAACCGACTTCATCCGAGTAATACACTCGTCGACCAGATCATCGTAAATGTCCCGTTGAATCAACCACCGAGTGGCATCACAGCAAACCTGTCCGCTGTGGAACGTGATGGCCTGAACCAGCTTCTCTGCTGTTTCCTGGACATCTACGTCGTTGAAAATGACTGCAGCTCCCTTGCCGCCAAGCTCACACTTTACCGGGATCAGATTTCGGCCGGCGGCTTCGGCAACCATACGGCCCACTTCTGGAGAACCAGTAAAGCTCAAGCGGCGGAATTTTGGATTCTGCGATAAAGCAGCTCCCGCAGTTTCGCCCAAACCAGTGACAACGTTCAGCACGCCGTTTGGAAGCAGTTCCAGTTCCTGAATCACATGGCACAAGTACAGTGCTGACAGCGGAGTATCTTCGGCTGGTTTCAGCACGCATGTATTCCCTGCTGCCAAGGCCGGAGCCAACCCCCAGCCAGCCAACAGAAACGGGAAGTTCCAGGGAATAATGAAACCACACGCACCCCAAGCCTGACGGCTGACCCAGGCTTCATGATTCTTGACGGCAATGACCTGTCGGTAGTTCACTGCCTGTGACAGATCCGCAAAGTAACGGAATGTATCGATGAAGTTCTGCACATCGCCCAGTGCCTGGTCGTAGATCTTTCCGCAGTCAAGAGCTTCAACGGTTGCGAACTCAGCTTTTCGGGCTTCAACGGCATCCGCTATTCGATGCAAACAAGCAGCTCGTTCCGCCACCTGCATTTTTGCCCAGCCACTGTTATGGAAGGCGTCAACCGCGATGTCCACCGTTTTGTCGACATCAGCCTTCTTGAGACTGGTGACTGTCGCGATCTTCTCGCCTGAACCTGGATCAAGAACATCAAAGGCCTGGCCGTCTGCGGCTTCAACCCAGCGGCCACCAACAAAAGACTTGTGCAGGGGTGTCGCCAAAAATTTGGCTACAGCCGGAGCGATCGCATTTGTTCGCTCAATTGAAGATGTCGACATCAGGAATCTCCTACCGGTGGACGGCAGTCATGCCGCAGAAAAAAGGGAAACGTCAGCGAAACAGTAAGATTTCCCGGCGCAAAAAAACGGATCCATAAAATGGGTCGTCGCTTTAACGCTGGCGAATTCATTTGCTGTTCGTTGTCCGAGAACTCATCGAAATAATACACCGCTCTGTTCGGATTGTGAATTCAGAGCGGCCCGGAACTGTCTGATCGTGAACTCCTGGTCTTCATCCGGTCGGGCTTGTTCTTCGTTGCTGGCGAGAGATTGGTGAAACTGGTGAATTTTGGGATTTCCGGGGCCGATTTCTGCGAGGAAAAATGCATTCGGAATGCTGCAGAAGGCGGATCGTTCGGTTGATTGTCCAGTATCCCTGGCTACCCATCGAAGACGTTTTCCTGCCCTGACTTTCTTCTGAAGATGTCAGGACGGTCTCATTGGGCGCATTTCTCTGGACACCGTATCATGGAAAATCGTTGGAGCCTCTGGAGTTCGCGCTCGGGATCTTTCAACATTTCATGGGCTTCTGGCGTTCACGGTGTTTCTGTGGCACGAAGGTGGCTCACATCCCGCTTCAATTGCCGCAAATTCGCTGATGATGAGAAGCATGCTAAGAACTCTTCCAATATGAAAC
>CAIXQV010000407.1 GCA_903921605.1 uncultured Planctomycetaceae bacterium
CACCTTGCAGATATCGGAGATCAATTCTTTAGGGAGAAATCAGACCTCCGGCAGGAATGTGACCGCCAAACAACAGCACTGCTCTCTGAATTCCCACTTCTATTCGACAGCGAATCTCTCAAGTCTGAATTGATTGAAAGTGTTCGCCGCAATCTCCGAACCCCCGCATTTCTGGTTCGCTTCTTTCCATTGCATGAGCAATCTCTGGATGCCGCTTCCGTCGAAAAGGCATTTGAAGCGACTGATTCTTCTGGCCAATCTCTGCGATTGATCGTCAGGCAGTTCTTCGCGTTTCTTGCCGAGCGATGCGCGGAAGAAGGACGGAAGAAGTTTGTCGATGCAGTGAAACGAATTCAGACGGGAAGCCATTTTGGGGTGGAGTCCGGTGCCGAGTACGACTCCGACGAGCTTCAGGACGCTCAACCCGAACAACTCATGCCTAATGTTCGCCTGATTAACGGCACTACAAGATCTGAAACCCGGCAGCGTCTGATGCTGACTTTTAATACCCCGTTCTACCCGGAGATTCTGATCGCCAGCAGCGTCATGGCGGAAGGCGTGGACCTGCACCTGAATTGCCGTCACATCATCCACCACGACCTCTGCTGGAACCCAAGCACTCTGGAGCAACGGACAGGGCGAGTCGACCGCATCGGTGCCAAGGCGGAAGCCGTTGGCCAATCCGTACAAATCTACCTGCCGTTCATCGCGGAGACACAAGACGAGAAGATGTACCGAGTCGTCATGGACCGAGAACGCTGGTTCAGCGTCGTCATGGGCGACGACTACAAGGTCGACCTTCGCACGACGGACAAACTCGCTGACCGTATTCCCTTCCCGGCTTCAGCCGCCAATGAACTCGCCTTTCAGCTCAGTATTTCATAGCTAAATCACAGGGTCTGGGCGGAGGAAACGTGTACAGCTCGTTTGGGGATGATTTGTTCGAGCAATTCATGATCCATGATCAGTTTTTCGCAACAGAGGTGTCATGCCCGTGGTGCGGGCAACGGTTTCAGTTGGGCATTCAGACAGGGAAACAGACGACCGGTACAAATGCAGCTACTGTCATCGCGTCTTCTCCGTGGACTGGGAAGCTCGAGAGGTGAGACGAGTTGAGGCGACGTCATGAAAATGCGACCGTAATACAGTCGACGAACGATCCCTGAATTTCCTATGAGGAGAACTTGGGGCACACCTTCGATGTTTGCCTCGAACAGCTCAGAGTTAATGCAGCGAGAACTGTAGACGGCGGCGAGAAATGGTGGTGCCATTTGACGCCTGCGTTCAGTTCCATCCCGAGATAAACTGCAAAAGGCCTAGCCACCAGCGAGTAGCTGTTCGATCTCTTCTTTGCTTCGCCCTTTGATCAGGCGATAGATTGCCTCGCATTTGTCCATATCGTCGGACGGGGACTGCTGGATCTTCTCGATCCAGCCGAGTTGCTGTCGGGCTTGATCAACGCCTGTGCCATCTTTGAGATACATCGCAACCAGTTGGTCACCCAACGCGTCCATTGCAGGTAAAAGCTTGTCGACAGGTACCTTGATCCCACGCATGAAGTAAGGATCGGTCAAACATTCTCGGGGGTACTTGGCAATACTGAGTAGAAAACGCAGTGCCTGTGAAGCCTGATTGGACCAGTCAGAGTCCTCGGCGGTGGCAATTCGCACATCAAGAAAGTTCAGTTCGGACAGAATCTTCCCATCCTTTGCCCGTGTTAGACGAGCAGTCAGTTCCTCCAATATCCGCTTAAGTGTTTCATCCGGCATTTTTTCGCCGTTATGCAGATCCGCATAGCGCTGTTGAGCATCCCTGGCAACTTGCTCCTCCTTAGATTTTACGAACGCTTCCGCGGTCCCAACAACGGCTGATCCCAACAGCTCTTGTCCTTCTTTGTTCACTCGATCCAATTCAGCCTCTAATAACGGACGAGCGGC
>CAIXQV010000408.1 GCA_903921605.1 uncultured Planctomycetaceae bacterium
ATAGACTTCATTGACGAATCTTTCAGGGTTGTCATTCTGCTGATCATAGAACTCACTGCTGCTCAGCAAGCTGGCCTGAACTTTCTGCAAGGATCCACCACTCTTCAGGTCTGATTCCCAGGCGGAAATTTCCCGAGGCGAGGCAGCACGTCCGAGGTACTGCTGATACCACTGCCCGATCTGAGCTGATGGAGATAAATTATTGCCGGTTGGACGCACACCTGTTGAGATCAGCTTGAGATTGCTGCGAGTACTGTTCGTGTTCAGGTTGACCTTCGAAGCCGGAATCGTTTGCATCAGGATCAGCCCACGTTCAACAACCTTGGCTTCCATCGCGTACTGATGACCGGATTTCAGAAGGCTGGGATCAAAATCCATCCGGTATGCCAAAGGCCATCGGCCCTGAGCCGAGAAGCTGACTTCGGCAATCGCGTTTGTCGCCCATTGCGGTCGCGTGACATCGAGAAGTCGCACTGTCACAACAGCATTAGGGCCGGGATTGACACGGTCGGAGGTTGCGATTTCGCCGCTGATGGTCCATAGGGAGGAAGTAAACTGGACAGGAACGTTGATCAGCTTCCCGTCTCGACTATTCCGAACCAGCAGAGAGACTCGACCGCGTGAGTCCACACGCTTCGCCAGTTCATCGCCAATATCGTACAGTCGACCACCGACCAGCCCCACCTGATATCCTGCAACATTGACAATGACATCGTTGGGTTCAAGTCCCGATCGTTGCGCAACGGAGCCAGCTGCGACCTGTAAGATTTGTAATCCCGTGTCCGTGTTGCGCGGCGTGATCCCCAGTTTGTAAGTGCCGGACGGCTGACCTCCGGGAGGCAAATAGCGGGACTGGGCTTCTGCACCGACGGGAGTTGACTGACCGGGACCGCTATCACGGTCCCGCGATTCCTGAGCCGCAACCGGTTTCTCACCGGTCAGGAATGCCAACAACACAGACAATCTCAGTACGTTCGAAAGAACAGCAGATATGCGGGCCATGATTCTCACCGGCTCCCAGGAAGCGTGATCGCAAAAGACAGTCTTACTAACGAACTTCACTCCAGCCCAATTTTTCTTCCTGGGCGACAACCTCGGCGCGTGTGAGCGGCAGGAAGCCGTCTTTGATGACATCTTCCTGCCCGGATCGACTCAGAATGTAAGACAGCAGTTCCCGCAGGAGTGGGTCTTCAAGCTTTTCACCGTTGATTGCCACAACAAGATACAGCGGCCGAATCAACGGGTAACGATGCGATTGGAGATTCGCTTCTGTGGGCGAAGTCAGAACACCATCGGCTCCGGCGACTGGCACAACGCGAACATCTCCGGGCTCACCATGGGAAAGACTCACGAGAGAGATACTTGTGGGATCCTGAGCGACAGCCTGGATCAATTCATCTCGTGTGGAATATTCTTTGACAGAGCGTTGAGCGGCTTCGGCTCCCAGAAATCTGTTTTCCAGATAACGACGAGTACCCGAAGTTTTCTTTGGTCCCAGAACATTCACTGGCTGTGATCCGAGGGGCCCTGCGACGTTCAACTCTGACCATATCGAAGCGACGCCTGTCGCCCCCGTTTTTGTCAGTATTGCTGAATCCGCGGAGTCAGAAAATCCCTGCACTGGATTGGATTTGTGAACGATAATTCCCATGGCATCATGACAAATCACAAGCTCTGCAATTCGACCTCCTCGTTTTTGTTCGAGATCGGCGAGCTCCTGACTCG
The DNA here is from genome assembly GCA_903921605.1 of uncultured Planctomycetaceae bacterium. Next base: position 1,726 of record CAIXQV010000408.1, read on the forward strand.
TCAGTGGCCGACTCGTCAAGCCAATCAGAAGACGCTGATCCGGGATCGCAGGAAGAGCGGTTTCCGATCCCTTGCAGTCGATATTCAAAGTCACTTTCGGATGCAGCTCGCGAAAACTGTCTGACCAGGTCGCCGCCACTTGCTGAAGTGTCTGTGATCCAAAAAGGAAAACGTCCCCTTCAACTTCCTGTTGTGGTGTGTAGTAATCCAGATCCAGCGTCGCTCCGGCCGATTCGACGGCAGAGACCATAGGCACGACCGGCGGCAGCTCGACGCCCTCGTCAGCATTGCACGGCGTCAGCAGCGAATGCAGGATCATCAGCCCGAATCCCCAGAAGCCACGAGTTGGATTCGAAAACATTGACTGCTCCCTGATGAATCTCTGAAAACAACGATCTAAGCATCTCCGAATCCAATTTGGATTGACCAGACGCGGTGTTTCGGCGGACATCAAACTCACCACCATTTTATTCATCCCAGCATGTTCGCCCAAAGGTCAGCGAGAAGATTGCAGGTAAGCCAAATCGCTGCCTGAATTGTG
>CAIXQV010000409.1 GCA_903921605.1 uncultured Planctomycetaceae bacterium
CCGGCCTTCAACGCAAAAATGCGGAACTGGTGCGGGTTACCGTCGACTGTCTGGACAGTGATGATCTCTTCATCGAAATCCATTACCTTCTTAATTCGAGCAGAGTGCTGAATGAAGGTTGAGAATTGCTCGAAGAGAGAAATCTCGTTGCGGGTTTCCCTGATAATATAGACCGGAGCTGTCCCCTCAGACTGACCGAAGCCCTGCGGCAGTCCGGTCAGTAAGCAGCTCAGAACAGTCAACGTGGCCGCAAAAAGTCGAATCGAAAGCATCCCTGCACCCCTTAAACGCTGAAGAGCGACGTTCCGCCAAGCAGCGAAACGTCGCATCCCCAACTCATAACGCGCTCCGCGCGATCGCATCCCGATCGTTCCACATCCTGGTGTTTAACACCCGAATGCCTCAATTCCGTTTGAGCCGATCAGTTTGACTTCAACATGTCCCAGATGTTCCAGCTGCCCGAAGACGTGCCGGACTTATTCTCATCAGCATCCGCCAATCGAATGGTTTCCAGACGCCTTTTATCACCTTCATAAATCTCAATGGTCCAGGTATTCTCGTCACGAACAGCGACTGTCTCTGCGACTCGAACTGATCCACCCGGATCCATTGTCTGTTTCGTACCCATTTCCAGATCAAGAAGTTCACTGATTGACGCGGGCTCTTCGACAGGCTCTGTCTTCTCGGGGGCAGAAACAGTTTCCAGTTCAGGCAGTATGTCTCCTGCATCTTCTGATTTCTGTCCGTTCCGAGCATCCATAACAGACGGAGCATTCAGGTTCGAACCCAGGAATGAGCTGGTCAGAAACTCCTGAGAAATTTCTGCCTTACCCTTTACCCCGGCTCCGCCTCTGGCCCTCATCATTGTGGACAATGTGCCAATCTTTGCGGCCAGAATAACTGCTTTTCCCTGATCCGGCGTCACCAGCAGACTGATATTCTTGGCCTGACCTTCACCCTCCTTGTCGACACCATAAACTCGATCATCAACTGCGAAGACTTCAACAAACTCCAGAACCGTAATAGTCTTCTGCAGGCTCTGTCCAATCTCTGACTGTTCAGTGAACGTCAGCAGCAGATCAATTTTGTTACCCGGCAACAACATTCCACTGAAGGAAGTCGTTGCATCCACAGGAATTGGCACTGCTGCCATCCCTTCAGGAATACTGGCTTCAGCCCCGCGGCTTTCTGTCAGCTTGTTCTTCAGAATCCAGTCACCAGGCATAACAGGAACGTTAAGGAACCGCTCCTGAATGTCTTTAATATCCGTAATGGCCCCTTCCGGGACCGAAGTCACGGCGATCTCCACGAACTTAGTGTTCATCTCATCCAGCGGAGCCCCGGGACTGATGGCACTGATCGCGCTCAGGACCTGAACTGTCTCGACCGTTTCGACCGGCTTTTGACTGATCACCTTCTTGACGCCTAACATGGCGACAAGACCGCAGCCAACCGCAACGACGAGCAGAACTAACGATTGATTCTTCATGATGGAGTCCGTCTCCTGGTTGACATCTTCAGCATCGAACCCGCATCTTTCAGCAGTAGCCACTTCTTTTCAGTCGCGGCCCGCAAAATCTGCAGATAGTTCAAATGCGGCGCAGTCAATCCACACCCCACCAGCATCATCATCGGCAGACAGGAAAACGCTGCTTCACCTAATGCTGACGGGATTGCTAATCTCTGCGATGTCCCGCAGTTCTCCGAATCACGGAGCTGCGAGTCTCCGACGACGAAACACTCGCTGTCGGCGATGACTTCAGGAATTCCCTGGAAGCCATCATTTTTCAAGTTGTATACATTGCCGACGCACATCGTGAATCGGCAGTTATTTCTACATCATGCCGTTGAAGACAAAGTAGCCAATTGTGCCGATGCAGATGGGAATGCCATAAGGCAGCAACATCATGCGAGGCTTACGTTCCGCGGCGATCTTTGAAAGTTCGTAAGGATTCTTGATGACCATCCATTCGCTAAGGATCAGCAGGAAGTTCTCATAGTGATGCTTCATGCTCTTGTCCCACAGGACCATGATGACGGCCATCACAGCTCCGACAACAACCGACACCGCAAAGGCGGCGAGAGTAATCTCCCAGCCCAGCCATGCTCCGATGCCAGCCATCAGCTTCACGTCGCCGGCCCCCATGCCACCTACAGCGTAAAGCGGCATCAGTGTCAAAAGACCGCAGCACATGCCGAGCATGCCGGCACCCAGTCCACCGAGACCACCAACGCAGGTTGAATAAACCAGACCGGCGAGAACCATCGGGAACGTGATCCAGTTCGGAACTTTCAGTTCACGACCATCGATCCAGGCAGCGAGAATCAGAATTGCGGAGACGGCCTTGATATGCCAGTTCTGCAGAAGGTATTCAGAAAGTTCCATGTCAGTAACTCCGGAGCAAATTGCGGTTATGAGTTGAGTCAGAGCGAAGAGGATCGCTCTGTTGGCCAGTCCGGGAGGTTCGAACTAAGCACGAGCTGACGAGGTCAGCGTGAATAACAAAAAGTAAACAGCCATCACGACAACGGCGGTGCCCTGAATCAGATCTTCAGGATTCAATTCGATCCAATATGGAATCATGGAACGACTTTCAGAATCGGACAGGTATGAATCAGGACACCGGTTATCGAAACAAAACCAGGACAACGACTATGACAAGGCCGTCTTGACCTTGTTGAACTTGGCGTTGGCATTGCTGCCAAGTGCTGTCACTGAGGCCAGGCACACGACGACGATCAGAGCCAGCATAACCGCGTACTCAACGGCGGTTGGGCCATCTTCAGAGACCAGGAAGTTACGAACGCTCTTCAGGAATGAGTTCTTCATTTCAAATGTCCTCAGGGCAAAGATGTGACAGCGAGTTGATATTGCAGGCGGGGAATACCCGCTTCTTCAATAAAACCTAGGTCACACCCCAAGGACGTCAAGAACGACTTGAGGAATTTGCAGGATTCGTCCGCGTGGATCGTTTTTGGCAGCGTCTGTTGCTATGAGGAATCATCGTGACGACTGGCCGTAAAACGAAGAAAGGGATGCGAATCACTGACTCGCATCCCTTCGCTGTTCGTCTTAAGCGAAGCGTACCCGAATGCCACATCGCAGCATCCAACGCTCCGGCTGATTAAGCTTATGACAGGTAGCTTGAGACCTTGTTGAACTTGGCGTTGGCGTTGCTGCCCACTGCTGATACAGCAGCCAGACACACGACAACGATCAAGGCCAGCATAACCGCGTATTCAACTGCGGTTGGGCCGTCTTCGGATACCAGGAACTTCTTTACGCTGTTTGCAAACTTCGTCATAGTAAAAACCCCTCACGTTGGAGCCCAGATCCGGGCAAGTGACGTCACGGCGGAGTGCTACCCGCCAACACATAAGTACTCTGCCACGCAGAGTTAACACTCAATTTAGTCAGCAGATGATTGTCCGCTGAGTCGTTGCAGTGATGAATCACTCACGACACGTAAACGTAGGTCGTGAATATTGTGTGTCAAAAACTTTTCCGCGTGATTGAATTCCGCTTGCCTATCCGAACTCCCTTTTCAGGGACAGACGCATTGCTCGATATGGTGTCTTCCGTATTGCTGACAGCAATCGGAAGCCGATACTGCACAATGGTTTCGGCGATCTTGCTGACCGAGAAACTGACCGGGTACTTTAGTCCGGGCTGCTTCTGATCTGCATAAGGAACTACGTAGAATTCCGACTGTTCATTGAGCGTCTCCAGAGTCTGCATCCTGTATTCGGGATACCATTTCTCTATCCGTCGGCCAGCATCTCGCTGCACAATTCGTAATGCGGAATCCTGCGACAGATCCGAATCATTAAAATTCGCCAGCCTATAACCTGTGGCAAGCTCGGGGTAGTGATGCTTCAGTGGCATCCACACGATTCGATCTTCAAAGATGATCGTTGCGTCAGCAGGACAGTTGCGAAGCTGCTGTAGCAAACTGACCTGGTAACGCTGTTCGTCGTTCCACTGCTGGCCATAACAAAATACCGCGTAGCTGAATCCTGCAAGGCTCAGCACTATCATGGTATGCTGTATTTTTCGATGTGTCTGATGCAGTAAAGTGGCATAGACAGGTGCAAGCCCGAAAACTCCGATAATGGCATATCTCGCCACCAGCGATGGCTGAAGGACCCAGGCGACTAACACGATGACGAGCGGCATCAAGGCCAGACTCGCGCAGGGCAAAAGCTCTGTTGATTTCTCCGGCAGTGATCGAAAAATCTTTTCCGCCATCGTTTTGCGAGTCAGCATTACTCCAGCAACCACTGCTGCCGAACAAAGCAGGATCTGCCAGGCGGGAAACATATAATTCAGGAATTGCAGGCTGTCTGAAACCGTGGCCGGTGAAATCCATGTGGGACGACTGATCGCGGCCTTTTGTCCATACAGAAACGGAAGACAGGCACACACACCGGTGATCCCACTGGCCAGCATAACCAGGGCTCGTGCGTAACCCCGTTCATCACCATGCTGACGAATCACCAGCGGCAGAGCAACGAGCCCCAATGACAGGATTCCAAACCAATGACTCGTCGCCGTGAGCAGCGAGAGTCCGGCAATCAGCAGCCATTGCAGACGACGCTTTGCGCTGGATTCCGGATTCCACTGGAGCACGCAACAGAGCCAGACAACACAGGAACACCAGAATCCGTAGAACCGGATCTCCGTAGATTGATGGACAATCAGCGGGTGTGAAGCGGTCAACACCACCGAAGCAAGGCTGACTTTCCAGTCAAACAGACGAGCGAGGATCAGATAAAGTCCCGCCATCGCGGACAGCATCCACACCGCCGACAGGATTCTCAGAAACTTTTCACTGTGCGGGCCGGCAACGCTACTGATCGCGCGAGTCACCAGGAACCATGATGGTGGATTGAAATCGGCTCCGTCGGCCAACGCCATCATGGCGTGTGAGGTGCTGTTGTCAGTGACAATCAACCACGAATGGATTTCATCCATCCAGAGTTTACGAGTCATCAACAGAGTGCCATTGCTCAATGCGGCCGTCGCAATCAGCAGAATGACCACCAGCCCCATGCCCCGCAGTCGAGCTTTGTATTGTTCCGCTTCCTGAAAGGCTTCTTCCGACTGTGGCACGATGAGTTCTCCGATACAGAAAAGGCGCCGGATGAAAACCCGTATCCGCCTGCTATGCGTCTTCTATGGCTTCACTCCCCACGGGCGACAATGTTCCCTGTGCAATGTTTTTCATCGGCAGGATGTGCCGACAATCGGGACGTTGCTCTGCTCACGCGCCATGTTTCAGGGAGTTGTCGGCGGTAGCCTGCTTTGTTGTCAGTTCTCTTTCCCAATCCACCGCAAACTGCTGCATTCGTTCAAAGTCCAGTTCATCCGGCCTGCACTCCTTCAAGGCACGATTCATGACATCCAGAGCGTCTGCCAGACGACCCTGATCGTAAAGGGTGACCGCGTATTGAATCCTCAGGAGAGGCATATCAGGATATCGGGAAAGTGCGTGTGTCCAGAGTGACTCCGGACCGGCCCAGACGGTCTGATGCTGCTGAGTCAGAAACAGACAGCTCGTGATGACGACGAATCCTAGCGCCCCTTTCGTGGAATCGCTGATCAGGTCCAGCAGATGTCGCAAAGGAGAATCAGCAACCCGCAGCATTTGTTCGACAACAGACACCGCCATCGCGAACACGATGATGCAGGGCAGGTAGAGATATCGATCGTTCATCAAAGTGGTGATGCGAAAGAAATTCAGCATCGGAAACAGCAGTAGAAAAAAGCTGCAGGCTCCCAGTATCCAAAGCGGATGCGTCCGACGAATTCTCCAAAGTCCGAGCCCAACAACGCCCCAGCCCACAATTCCGATCAGCACCCGCGGCCAGATTCCGGAGGTCGGCGGATCGTACATTACGCAGAGATCTGTCGGACAAAACAGCATCGCCATGTACTGCCACAGAATGGTGACATCGACAGCCAGAATGTGCAGCAGTCCCAGACTCATATGTCCGCGGACGCCCCCCAGAACGGAATTCTGAGCACCCGTGGTCAGCATCAGCAGAAGCAGCGACATAAAGCCCGGGATAACCTGACGCGGCAATGCTTCCGCCACTGTTTTTTTGCGGACCAACAGATCGTAAAGCAACATGATTGGGGGCAGCACTACCGCATGCGCTTTCGAGAACAACGCCAGGGCGAGAAAGAAAAAGTAACGGCCTTCATCTCGTGAAGTTGGCTGGGACTTCATTCTCGCCAGCATCGCTCCCAGCATAAACATCGAACACAATAATCCCTTCCGAGACGAGATCCACACAACGCTTTCGATCTGCACGGGATGCACAAGAAACAATGCCGCAGTCATCCACCCGACAAATGAACTCTCCGACAACCGGCGCACCAGGAGAAACACAAGGACGCCATTGATCGCATGCAGAATGATGTTGGTGATGTGGTAGCCAGCCGGGTTCAATCCCCAGAGAGTATGTTCAAGCAGGAAGGAGAAGATCGTCAACGGCGCGTAGTTGCGAGTGACAACTTCGGTGGCAATGCCCTTCAGATTTTGCCAGGACCACTCCTTGATCAGGTCATTGTGTTCGAGATAAGCGGGATCGTCCCAGTTGACGAAATCAAAACTGGCCGATGGCCAGAAGACCACCATCCCCAGCACGACCAGAATGCCGCTCTGCCACCATGTGCGATGGCGATTAAGCAGATCGGACATAGCGGGATACCTCGGGCGACAAGAAGACAAATCAGACCAACGGGAAAAGTGCGGACGCAACTTCACCTGTCTAGCTTCTGCAGGAACTCTGCCACACAAACTCACCGCAGACGTTGTTTTTTTGCAACATGGCAGAGTTTCCCATCCCTTCGAAGTTTATGAGACCGACATAACCGACAGGATCGTTTCTGTTGATCCAGCGATGGCCATCGCGAACCGGAAAGTCGTCACAATCCACAATATGGTGTCCCCCGGGATGACCTCTTCAGGGTCCACTAACGCAGTTTCTTCCGCTCGGGTGATTTTTCAGAGCTAGTCTCCATCACCAGTGTTTCTGATCAGACCCTCCATGCGCGCGTTTGGCGTGACAGACCAAGGTTTCCCCAGCATGTTGCCAGCTCCTGTTTCCGGCAATCGATCCGTGCTGTTTGCCATTACGGTATTTACCAGTGCGTTCCTGCTATTTCAGGTCCAGCCACTGCTGGCAAAATTTATTCTGCCATGGTTCGGTGGCACACCGGCCGTTTGGACAATGTGCATGCTGGTATTTCAGCTGCTGTTGTTCGGTGGCTACGCTTACGCTCATTTATTGTCGTCACTGAAAAGCGTTTCCCGTCAGGCCTGTATTCACGCCACTCTACTGGCGGTCGCCGCGTTGTCATTGCCCATCATGCCAGATGTCGCGTGGAAACCGACAGGAGATGAGGGCCCGGCTTTGCGGATCACGCTGCTGTTGTTGGCAACTGTTGGGATGCCGTACTTTTTATTGTCGGCCACTGGTCCGCTGTTGCAGCAATGGTTTAGTCGAGCCTGCACCGGAGTGTCACCCTACCGACTCTATGCATTGTCCAACATTGGGTCGCTTCTGGCTCTGGTGTCGTACCCGTTTCTGTTTGAGCCAGTCTTCTCTTCAACAATGCAGGCCGGACTCTGGTCAGCTTTATTTTTGATCTTTGCTTTGTCATGCTCGCTTTGCGGATGGACGGCTGCTGTTCATTCAAAGTCGGGGGCCACCGCCGAAACAGTGACAGCATCCGCTGAGGAAGAAACGGCGCCTTCATACGCACGCTGGTTTATTCTGGCGATGTTGCCGTCAATCATGTTGTTGGCGACGACGAACGAAGTCTGCATGGACATTGCCGTGGTCCCATTTCTGTGGATCATTCCTCTGACCTTGTATCTGCTGAGTTTCATCCTGACATTTGAATCAGACCGGTTCTACAACCGAAAGATCATAACTCTGATCACGACCGCCAGTCTGGTGGGCACCATCGTCATGATGGCGGTTGGGGCGTCGTTTGGGGTCGTTCTGCAGATTGTCGTATTCTTCCTGAACTTGTTCTTTGTCTGCATGCTGTGTCACGGCGAACTCGTACAACTGAAGCCGAATCCTCGCCGACTGACTTCGTTCTATCTGACCATTTCTGCCGGCGGTGCCGCGGGTGGATTATTTGTCGGCCTGCTTGCTCCGATGATTTTCGACGGCTATTGCGAACTCCCTCTGGGAATCGTCTGCTGCCTGCTCATCTGTGCCGGTACCTGGCTGCGAAACGATGCTCAGTTTCAGCGGCTTGTGCCACCTGCGACGTCTTTGAAATTTGGTTCCGGACTGGCACTCGCTCTGACTTTGTACCTGGCGTTCTTTACTCAGCACGCTGAATCCACCAAAGCTATTGAACGCAACTTCTATGGCGTGTTGCGAGTCGAAGATGATGTGGAAGCTGAAACTCATCGCCCTGCGCGCGATATGGTTCATGGGCGAGTTGTTCATGGTCGCCAGTTTCTGGATGAAGCCGGTCGTCGCCAACCTGCGACTTATTACTCTCTCAGCTCCGGCGCGGGACGAGTTCTTGGCCAATCAGAGCTTCCTTCGAATTCAACAGAAGGGCGTCGAATCGGTGTCGTTGGTCTGGGAGCAGGGACACTGGCCGTCTACGGTCGACCCGGCGATCATATGCGGTTCTATGAGATCAATCCCGACGTGATCAATCTGGCCTGGGAACAATTTACGTTTCTGGAAGACTGCGAAGCGGAAGTCAAAGTTCTGCCTGGCGACGCGCGACTTGTTTTGGAGCAGGAAGCTGATCAGCAGTTCGATGTGCTGGTACTGGATGCGTTCTCCGGCGACGCGATACCGGTTCATCTGCTGACCACAGAAGCGATGCAAATCTATTCACGCCATCTGAGTCACGATGGAGTTCTCGCGGTCCACATTTCGAATTCGTATTTTGACCTCGAACCGGTCGTTCGAGCACTCGGCGATGAATTCGGCCTCAGTGCCCGCTTACAGGCGTGCAGCAAAGGGGCTGATGGAGGCGTCGCCCTTGAATCCGTCTGGATGCTGCTCTGCCGCGAACCCGCAGTGCTCACCAAAGCATTGGGCCCGGATAGTGCTGCAATCAATTCTCGCACTGTCCTGTGGACCGACGACCGGAATAACCTGCTGAACGTGCTGCGATAAGTTTCTGTTATTTTTTGCCCAGCAGGCGATCGAGCGAATCAGAGGTCTGATAGATCAACGCTTCCGGATGGTGCAGATACGGATGGAAGTATTCGAACGTAAGATATCCTTCGTAGCCAACATCGCTAAATGCCTGCATGACGGCGGGCCAGTTCGTGGTGCCATCCAAAAGCGGACGAAACGCTTCCAGCGAATGATCGGTGCTCTTCTTCGAGTACTCTTTCAGATGCACATTGCGAATGCGCTGACCCAGCATGGGAATCCAGTGCTCGGGAAACTGATACTCCATAATATTGCCCGTGTCGAAGTGCACGTTCACGTGCTTGCTCTTGAAATGATCCACGAAAGCAATCATTTCAAACGGTGACAGCAGATAACCGTTGAAGAAAATATTCTCGATGTTCATCGAAACATCCAGTTTCTCGGCCAGCGGCAGAAGTTTCTCGATCGCTTCTTTCGCTCGTTTGTCACAAACATCGTTCGGTGTCGGATCATGGTCGGCTCGCCACGGCATATGCACAGCCCCGGGAACGACCAGCAGATTCTTTGTGCCCAGATCATGAGCAGCCTGAGTCATCAAGCCAGCCAGCTCCATACCTCGAGCTCTTTCCGCCGGATCATTACTGGTCAGCGGATAAGGCCAGAAGAGGAATGAGCAAAGCCCGCTGATCGCGATTCCGATCTCTTCCGCCATTTTGCGAATCTCAGTGAACTCTTTCGTCCCGGACTTCGGCGACAGATCGCTGTCCAGATCATAATTGAGTTCAATGCCATCAAAGCCGGCGTCCCTTGCCAGTTGCAGACATTGTCGCAGAGTCATCTTGCCGGGATACGGAAACGCCCAGAGATTAATCGACTTTTTCATGTTGAAACGTGGTGGCTTTGCAGCGGCATCCGCCTGCTGGTCGACCGTGGCGGCAGAAGCTGTCCCGGCCACTCCGGTCAGCATCGTTGCCCCAAATCCCGCGTAAGCCAATAACTGCCTTCGATCAAGCGATGGGGGTTGC
>CAIXQV010000410.1 GCA_903921605.1 uncultured Planctomycetaceae bacterium
AACGGAAAGGCCTTCGGTCAATCGTCGCTTCTGTGCCGCTTGAAGGTAGGCTTCTGCGTCATTCCGAATATGGCCCGTGGAAACAAGGCCATACTGCATACAGATCTGACGACACTGCTCAAGTAGTCCGCTGTTCTCTGCTACAGCTTCGGGAGGATTTGTCGTATGGTAAACAAGGACAACCGCATACATCGCGGCAATGAATCCAAGGAATCCCACAAAGATCCGCGTGCTCATGTCACGCGGCTTCGTCGAATTCGCTGCAGATGACTCCCGAACATCGCTCGCCATCTGCTGAACTCCTCTTTCCGTGATCGTTCTCAAATGCATTGCAGGATGTGAACCGACGGTTCAGGGTCGCGGCAACCGTTCGAGCAATTACTTAGCGTCAGTGGCTTACTTTGCGTCAGTGGCCGGGACCGATTCTGCAGAAGGAGTTGGCTCGGCTGCAGGCTGATCTGACCCCTTGCTCGCTGCTTCCGGCGTGGAGGCTGGCTCTGGATTAGTCGCTGCCTCCGGAGTGGTCGCTGGGGGCGGAGTGGTCGCTTCTTTCGTCTCAGTCGCGGCTTCCGACGGAGTTGCATTCTTCTGCTCTGCGGGCAACGGTAAGGCAACCAATGGAGGAAGCACCGTATACAACTGTTCTTTCAATACCGCGATTTCCTGGGCTTTATCCGGGTAGGCATTTGTTAAAGACTGATAAACCTGGGTCGAAAACTCCAGCTGACCAATATCAAGCGACAACTGAGCCAACTTCAATCTCTCTTCATAGCCGTCCTGTGTTTTCGACACCGCCGTCAACTGATTAAGGAATTCTTTGTCCAACGCCTGCAACTGATCAACGTTCTGTTGAGCAGCCATCGACAAGTCCTCATTACCGGCGAGCTTTGCAAGATCCGCTAAAACCTGAAAGAGCTCCGCGTTTCTTGTCAAGAACTCCAGACTGGCCCTTAAGCCCGCGATCCCCTCAGCCGCCTTTTCCGCAGTGCCCTCCTTCAACTTTAGCCGACCATAGAGCACATGGCTTCTGGGGTCGAACGATGCGTTTTTTCGAAGTGACTCTACTGCGACACCCATTTTGGCGAGATCACCAGACTGAAGGATTTGCTCTGCCTCAAAAAAGCCCTTTGCCGGAGACTGATCAAGGAGAGCCAAATACTGTTCTGCTCTCTTCATATCGCTAATCTTCAGCAGACTCTGAACCAAACGCTCGGCAATCATTGAATTGATCGGGTTGTTTTTGTCCGCACCAATCGCAGCCTCGTAATCGTTGGCAGCTTCAGAAAACTGTCGTCGATCAAAAAGAATGTCTCCCCGCATCCTGCAGCTTTCCGGGAGCTTGTATTCAGCCGTGATCAAAGTCTCCAGATGGGAAAGGGATAAATCGAGGGCAAGCATTTCCTTGTAGATGGAGGCGAGCCTGAATCGAGCGTCATTTGAATCTTTGTTTTCCTTGAGAACGGTCTCGAACGTCTCCACAGATTTCTGCAGGTTCTCCGACTGCGCGTAGGCATTCCCCAATAGCATCAACGACTTTTCACGAAGCTCTGGTTCCTCGGACGCCTCTTTCAGCAGGACGATCGCCTTCAGCGGTCGTGAACTCCCCAGTTGCAGAATGCCATCCAGGAGTTTCTTTTCATTCGCGAATTCAGGATAGGCGGCTAACTTCTCTGCGATCGACCTGATCGAGTCCGCATCCTGCTTGTCCGTCGCGACCAAGGCCTGTTCAAACAGTTGTGCCGGATCCTCGGGAATGGATCGCTTAACCAGGCCAAAGATAATGCCGGCTCCCAAAACAGCCATGATCCCCAAAATCCACCAGGGAACTCCGCCGGAGACACGAGGCTTAAGATTCGTTTTTGAAGCAGGTTGTTTGGACATTGGTCTTTGTCTAAGAATGACTGAATCGAAAAACGGCACGAATCCGGAATGATTAGCTTTTGAGAGTTTCTGACACCGCAGCAGACGGACATCTGACCGAAAGTTTTTCCGTGACCCGGCCAGCAGCAGTATAGCCCGAAACGAAACGAATTCTGTGCAGCACGAGCCGTCTTCGAAAAGCCATTTCTCCTGAACTCATCGCTTCACTACGGACTTTTCCGGTTTTGTATTGGAAAATCTGCATGATCGGCCAAGCTTTTCAGCACAGATTAATCTCCCTTGAAAGTCGCCGCGGTTCTGCGGATGCTGTCGGAATGTCTGAGCCACGTCCTACAACAACCCGTCGTCGGGTGCTCTCTGCACTGAAACCCGCTCGGATTTCTGAAGAAATCCCGCCTGCGACACGAGTTCAGCCGTCGGCCGGCATTACGGTTCGCCTGACCACCCGCGCGATGGCCTGTGATTTTTCGGTCATCATGAATCCGGGCCCGACAGAACAAATCGAAGCCGCCGGAAAAGCACTCGAAGCCATCCACGCCAGTGAAGCCTGGATGAGCATTTATCGCGAAAATAGCGAATTCTCTCAGCTAAACCGGAAAGCGGCTGACGCCCCCCAGACTCTACGGGGCGACATGTTTGAACTGATTCACACCGCTCAGAAAATCCATCTGACCACGGACGGCGCGTTTGATATGGCCACAGGTGCGTTGACCCGACTTTGGCGAGCCTGTCGCCAGGAACAACGAATTCCCGCACAAACAGAGATCGAGGCCGCTCTGGCGATCTCCGGA
>CAIXQV010000411.1 GCA_903921605.1 uncultured Planctomycetaceae bacterium
CCTTGGCATAGAACCTGACTTTGAAGGTATTGCTCCGTATCTTGTCGACGTTGAGATCCGCGTGCAGGGGAAACAAATCTACGCCACACCCGAATTGCGGTAATTCTGGGCCCTGTTATCCCCGCCACGCTGGCCGATTTGATTAAACAGAAATCGGCTAGCGCCTCGGGCTCCGGTTAATCTCTTCGGCCGCGCGGAGGCCGGACTGGTAGGCGCCGTCGGCGGTGCCGTAGTAATCGACACTTGTCGCTTCGCCGGCGAAGAAGAGTTTGCCATCAAGCGGACGAGCCAACTCGCGGCGCATTTGAGGGGTTGAGCCAAGCGAGCAAAACGAATACGAACCGCGAGCGAACGGATCGGACGCCCAGCGAGTGATCTGGAAATCGGTCGGTTCAGGAATGTCGTCTCCGTAAAGAATTCGCAGTGTCTCCATCGCACTTTCGACGATCTGTTCATCCGTCAGAGCTTCAATCTCACGTCCACGAGTTCCGGCGTTGAAACCCAGCAGAACCGGCTGGCCAGTGGTTCGCACAAAGCTCACCCACTCTGTCCACTCACCGTGCTCTTCTGCGATGTACTCCAGCCAATCGACATCATTGGGCCAGAAGACTTTGGGGAATCGAAGATAGCACTTGTTCAAAACTCCCATGCCCAGACTTGCGATGGCCGTCTGCTTTTCTTCTGGCAGTGCAGGCACGAAATGAACATTGCCGGCTTTCAACACACCAAGCGGCAGCGTGACGATAACTCGGTCCGCCATGAATTCCTGCTGCTTCGTCACGATTCGAGTCGGCGTCTCCTGCCAATGAATTTCCTGAACCTCCTGACCGGTTTCTATCTTCAGCCCCTGCGAAAGATGCTTCGTAATCTCGTGGAAGCCGCTCACAAAGAGTGCATCATTTCCGGGATAATGCTTCGCGCTGTCATACCAATGCGCGGACAGCTCTTCGGCGCTACCTGCATATTCCTGTTCGATGTTTCCGCTCAGCACGAAGTTGAAGTAACGCTGTGTCTTCGGATCGTCATCATCAAGATCTGCCAATAACTTTTCTGCCACGCTGAGCACGGAGACATCAATGTCTTTGTCCTGAGCCTTCTGGATACTCCCTAAGAGCTGTTCTCGAATCTCTTCCAGACTCTCTTCGGCCTCGTCATCAAGCGGGGCTCCGTCCACATCATAGACGATGGCACTATCGTAGCTAGTGGAGACGCGCTTGGCCTGGATGCGGTCCGCAAGGCTGGTGATCGGATTGCCTTTGACGCCATGAATCCAGGAGGCTCCAAGATCAAGCGGCAACTCGGGCCAGCGATTGCTCGTCCAGATACGGCCGCCAATGCGATCTCGACCTTCCAGCACAACGACGTTATGTCCCGCAGACTGCAGCTTCTGAGCCGCTGCCAAACCCGAAATCCCGGCTCCAATGATCAGGATGCGATCCATACGTTGTTTTTCGTCGCGAGATTCTGTCGATTCGGCTGGCTGAGCAGACTCCAGTCGCGCCATCGTCAGTCCACATAAAGCTACTGCGTGTCGGCGTTTCATCTGAAGTCGCTGAAAAGAGAGTGAACTGGATGGCCTATCGAAAGAAGACGATTGGCACGAGAACGAGATCCGCGTGCAGGGACCATAGGACCAAAACCACGCTGATCAGTCTAGTCCTCAAAACGCA
>CAIXQV010000412.1 GCA_903921605.1 uncultured Planctomycetaceae bacterium
CAGTCGTCCGCGGAAGTAATCGAACGGCAGATTGATCAGCAGGTCGAAGATCGCATGGCTCAGATAAGGAGCCAGAATCTGGGTCTGCTGGTTAAGCATTCCATAAGGACACAGAGCAAGTTCTCGACGAACACGGTTGTAGAAGAAGAATGGAGCGGCAGGATTCGGCAGATCCGCATATTGATCCAGCTCACGTGACAGGCGAGTCACCGCGAGATCTCGATTCCATCGCTCACGATAGGTCGGCGTCAGACTCGTTGTCAGATAGCCATCGTCCGCCAGCAGCCAGTCGGACAATTCTGCCAGCTCACGTTTACGAAACTGATCCAGCATCCTGGTGTCGTTGTAAACGCCGCAGGAGAAAATATCGCCGGCGATACCGTCCCACGAAGCCGCAAACTTCTGTTCATCCAGCCAGCGCGCGACGGGAACCATTTGAGCATGCTCATCGGCGCAGAAGCTGGTGAGCAGATCCTTCTGCATTTCGTCAGCGAATCGATCGTCTGATTGTTCAATAATCATGTGCGGCAGTTTCAACGCAGCCGTGATGCGCGATGCGATTTCAGCGTCTGTGCTTGGCCGCGGCGGTGCTGATCGTGCTGTCACGACCATCGACGGATTTCGGCCTGCTCGCACCAGGGCGTAGAGAATGTGGCGAGAATCTCGCCCGGCGGACAGAGGTACGCACATCCGTTCGGAGGCAGCCGGAACCATTGCTTCGACGACTTCCTGAAATCGAACGCCGTACTCATGAACGGCTTGTTCCCGGCTGAGCGTCGAAACAGTCTCGGAGATCGGTGGTGCCAATGTTCGAATCGAAGGACTTCCGTCCGACCATGTCAGTTCGCTTCCGGCAGGGAGCAGACCAACTGCCTTGAAAGGAGTGTCGTTGCCAATGTAGTAGCCCAGACGAATGAAGACCGCAACCGCTGCGTCGTCCAGGTCCGTCGCCGCGCCCGCTCGAATCAGTTCGAGAGCAGAAGTGCTGACGCCAAAACCGGAAGGAAGTTGAGCATAATAGACAGGCAGAAAACCAAAGCGATCGTTGCGGACAGTCAGCTTGCGACCGTCCCAATTCCATTCGGCCCAGACGCCTTCGCCTTCGCTGACGCCGGATCCTGAATAGCGGTACCCCAGTGATGCAGACGATTTTCCGTTGACCGTGAATGCCCCTGCAGGCTGACGAGAAAGGATCAGGGTCGCCTGACGGTCGGGATTGGGGTGCAGCATGGTTGTTGGCTCAGTTCCGGGGGCGTTGACACAGAATGTCTCTGGGGGACGTCACGAAGTGTCCCACTTACAGAGATACGACCGGAATTGAGCAGATTTGGCTCTTTTTGTTGCCAGCTGTGGAAACGGGTGTTGCCGAACGACATCACTCCGTCACAGACCGGAGCTTTGATCACATAACCGTCCGGGGTAAAAGTAGGACTCTGGAGGACTTGTCGATTTTTGGCATCTCAGAAAACATCCCAAATGTCGCATATTGCCAGCACGTCGCATTTGCCCGAGCATATTCTTCTTCACCAGCCGGACATCTGCTTCCTTTCGGGAAGGAAAACGACATTGGGAAGGGTTTGCCTTTGAGTCGTGGAATCCGGTATGGGTAACCTGTTTGCATGGTGGCATGAGCCCGATCGAATTGTCGAATCGGGTGGAGTCAAGCAACTGAGAAGTCTGCGAACGGACGCGCGGCTCTCCGGATATTTCGGAGTTCTATCGTCATGCGTTTCAAAAGCGTTCTTGCAGCCATTGCTGCCGTCGTTTCATTCCCGAGCCTTGGCTTAGCGGGATTGTGTGGCGTTCCTTCCTACAACTGTTGCCCAACCGTCGCGTGTGCTCCGGCTTCGTGCTACACGACATGCCGCGTCGCGACGGAGACCTGTTACCGCACGGTCTGCGAAACAGTTTATGAGCCACAGGAATACACCTCGACTCGCACTGTTTGCGAAAACGTTTTCGAAGACGTGCAGCAGACCTGCTATCGCACAGTGACTGAAACAGCTTACCGCGAAGAAGCGTACACGGTTTGTCGTCCGGTCACCGAAACCGCTGTCCGCCAGGAAACCTATTGCGTTCAGCGACCTGTTGTGGAAACGCTCTATCGCACCTGCAACTACACTGTTCAGCGTCCTGTCTGGGAAGAACAGGTTCGTGAGTGCCGCTACACGATTCAGCAGCCAGTCTGTGAAACTATTCAGCAGGAATGTCGCCAGACGGTCATGAAGTGCGTGACGGATACAATTCAGCAGGAACGCTGCTACACGGTGATGCGTCCTGAAACTCGCACTCGCTGCGTTCAGCGGAACGTTGGTCAATGGGTGACGCAGACTCAGTGCATTCCCGGCCCTCGAATTCCCCGAGTTGTCTGCGGTCCCTGTGGTCCTCAGGTCTGCATGACTCAGTGCCCACCTCGTCAGGTCTGTCGACGCGTTTGGTGCCCGCAGGTTGTTCAGGAACAGGTTCCTTACACCGTCATGGTTCCTCAGGTTGTGCGTCAGCAGTGCCCGGTTCAGGTCACTCGGTATGTGCCTGAAGTTGTCGTAAAGACAGTTCCGGTTCAGGTCACTCGTATGGTGGCCAAAGAAGTGGTCCAGAAGATTCCATACCGAGTATGCCGGATGGAATGCGAAACGAAGACTCAGCAGATTCCTTATCAGGTCTGCAAGATGGTTTCAGAACAGAAAACTCGCGACATTCAGTATTCTGTCTGCAAGATGGTCAGCGAAACCTGTACTCGCAAAGTTCCTTACTGCGTGAATCGTCAGGTTCCTTACACGACGACTCGCCGAGTTTGTCGACAGGTGTCAAAAGAAGTTCCTGTTACCTGCACTCGAATGGTGGCTCGTCAGGTCATGCGTCAGGTGCCATACACTCGATGCGTGCTGATTCCTGAAACCGTTTGCTGTACCTCAACGTGTGCTCCAGGGGCAAACGGAGTCATGGGCAGCTGCGGAACCGGCAACTGTGCTGGAACTCCAGTCGAAGCCGGTAAGCCAATCGCACCGGTTGCTGATCCTGCTGCTAACTAGTTCTCAATAAACCACAATCATTTCAAAAGCCCGACTGCTTCTGCAGCTCGGGCTTTCTTCATTTCGTATGGGCCGACTTAACCGCAGAGGAAATGCCTTCTTGCTGTCGATCAGCTGCGGTGTCCCGGAGTTAATGGCTGGCGGTTCATTCGGGCAGCAGTGACCTCTGCGGCGGAGCGGGCTTTTTCTTTCGTGCAGAAAGAGGTTTCCCTTCGGCTGTTGACGGAGCACTGACTTTGGGTTCCGGAGCACCGTCCAGTTTGTCTCCAATAGTGATGCCGGCCAGTCGCTGAGTTCCCATTGCGACGTACTCTTTTGATAACTCGCACGCCAGAAACTGCCGATTCAGTTTCTTGGCGACGGCGATCGTTGTCGCACTCCCTGAAAACGGATCCAGCACGACTTCGCCTTCATTGGAGCAGACTCGAATGATGCGTCCCAGCAGTTGCTCGGGCATCTGGCATCCATGAAACCCGGCACGCTCTTTGAACGTTCCGGCCACGCGAGGAAAATACCAGGTATCTTCATCGGCATTGAAACCTTCCGGACAATCCTGAGGACGCAGGATCCACGTGTCGTCGGGAAGTCGACCTTTGCTCTCTGCTCGCTTATCGTTGTACACCAATTGCCGCGCGGAGGGCACTCGGATGTCATCGCCGTTGAAGGTGAAACAATCCGGGTGGCGAACAAAATGAAAGATGTGAGCGTGAGATCGCGTGAACTTCATCTTGCAGTTCACTCCGAACGTGTAATACCACACGACCCAGCTGCGGCAGACGAAACCCAGCTTCTGCGCTTCAATCTTCAGCTCCGCTGCGTACTCATCGCCAATCGCCAGCCAGAATGCACCGACAGGACTTAGGACTCGATGAATCTGAGCCATCCATGCCTTTGACCACTCGATGTACTTTTCGCTGTCGAGTCGATCGTCATACTCGTCGTATTCGTAACCGATGTTGAACGGCGGATCTGCGAAAGCCAGATGCACGCAGCCATCCGGGATCTGAGACAGGGTCTGAACGCAATCGCCCTGATGGATTTTTCCCAGCCACTCTTCCGGAATCGGGACAGTTGCTTCGGGAGTGGGAACGGATTTTTTCCGTGGGGAAGCCATGAAACAATCATTCTATAGACAGATAAGATCGGCGAAACAATCGCATATTCGCGAGAAGCAGTGCTCGCGCAGCCCTGTCCCCGGGTGGTCAACTGCCCTGGATGGCATATCATGCACCGAGAAGGGAGGATTGCGATTCAACCGGTCAGTATTCGCATGATATCTCGCTTTTGCCTCAATCCAAGTCAGTGTCTTCGGAGTCGATTTTCATGGGTTACCGCAACCTTCAGGAATGTGTACGTGATCTGGAACGTCACGGACAACTCATTCGCCTGAAGTGTGAAGTCAGCGCGAATCTGGAAGCGGCTGAGATTCATCGCCGAGTCTGTGAACGCGGTGGCCCGGCGATTCTGTTTGAGAACGTCGCGGGTTGTCGCTTTCCGATGGTCAGTAATCTATTCGGGACAATCGAACGTGCGAGGTTTATTTTTCGCGATGCCATGAAAGGCGTGGAGACGCTTGTTCAACTCAAAAAGGATCCAGCCTGGCTGCTCAAGCATCCGGAGCACATTCCCGCAGCCCTGCGAACATTGATCTCCATGCGCTGCGCGACTCGCAGCACTGGTCCGGTGATGGAATGCCGGACGACTCTTCAGGAGTTGCCTCAACTGAAATGCTGGCCGAAAGATGGCGGAGCTTTCGTGACCTTGCCGGAAGTGTATTCTGAACATCCGGATCGTCCTGGCTACATCCATTCCAATCTGGGGATGTATCGAGTTCAGATCAGTGGCAATGAATATCAACCCAACAAAGAAGTCGGGCTGCATTATCAGATTCATCGCAGCATCGGGTTTCATCATGCTGCGGCCATCGCCAAAGGAAAGCCTCTGCGAGTCAACATTCTTGTTGGTGGCCCGCCATCAATGGCCGTGGCCGCCGTGATGCCGCTGCCCGATGGCATCCCTGAAGTCGCCTTTGCCGGCGCGCTGTCTCGTCATGCTGTGCGAATGGTGCGTCAGGGAGCCAACCCCATGATCTGTGCAGAAGCAGATTTCTGCATCAGCGGTACGATCGATCCGGATCGTCGTTTGCCCGAGGGACCTTTTGGCGACCATCTTGGCTACTATAGCCTGACACACGATTTTCCCGTTGTGAATGTCGACGCAGTGTATCATCGCAAAGATGCTATTTGGCCATTTACGGTGGTTGGTCGTCCGCCGCAGGAAGACACAATCTTTGGGGCGTTGATTCATGATCTCACGGGCCCAGCGATTCCAGCCGTGTTGCCCGGTGTTCATGCTGTGCACGCCGTCGACGCCGCCGGAGTTCATCCGTTGCTTCTGGCGATCGGCAGCGAACGATACGTGCCGTATGCTTCAGAACGACAGCCTCAGGAATTGTTGACGAATGCCAATGCGATCCTTGGGCAGGGACAATTGTCGCTCGCTAAGTATCTGCTGATCGTCGCGAAGGAAGATAATCCGAAACTGGACATTCACGACATCGGAGAGTTCCTGCAGCATCTTCTGCAGCGAGTCGACTGGACTCGCGACCTGCATTTTCAGACGCGAACAACCATCGATACTCTGGACTACACCGGCAGCGGATTCAACGCTGGCTCAAAGCTGGTCATCGCGGCCGCAGGCAATGCCAAACGAACGCTGGCGACAAACATTTCTTCCGACCTTAAGTTGCCGGATGGCTTTTCGAAACCTCATGTCTGTTTGCCCGGGATCATGGCCATTCAGGGACCAAAACATAACGGAAAGCCGTACGAGGATGATGGCCACGTCGAGCGGTTCTGTAAGGAACTCTCCGAGGCCCATACTTCGACTCTTGACGGCTGGCCATTAATCGTCGTTGTGGATGACAGCGAGTTCTGTGCGAACACGCTGAATAATTTTCTGTGGATGACGTTTACGCGAAGCAATCCTGCGTCAGACGTTTACGGAATCCACTCATTCACGGAAGCGAAGCATTGGGGCTGTCGCAGCTCGCTGGTCATCGATGCCCGAGTGAAACCGCATATGGCTCCGCCTTTGGAAACGGACCCCGAGATTACTCGGCGAGTCGCCAAATTGGCGGCTCCTGGCGGACCTTTGCACGGGCTGATTTAGAGTCGCAAGCGATCCCGGCCTTGAAGGTTTTGAAGTTGCGAGTTTGCGTCCATCCCAACCCGAAACGTAAGTGAGGGATTGCGGTTTCGCGTTTGACCGGTTTCTCAGTAAATGCCTGGCAGACGCGTTCTGAAATTGCGCGTTTTCGTTAGGGCTGGAAGCCCGGCACATCCTCTGCCGGTGGCGTGAGCCACCGGACTGGAAAAGACACAGCGATTCAGGCCTGAAGGGCCGAAACATGCGCCCTTGTGTCGACCCTCCGGGCCTGAAAAAACGCAACTTCAAAAGTTGAAAGGCCGGGCTACCATCAAGTGCCGCTCTGCGGCAAACCGCCCTTCACTGATCCGTACGACCGTTGCAGCCCTGCCTTGTCGAATATTCCTCATAGTCATCGCTAAGCATCGAGTGTGGTGTTGGCTTAAGGCAACACGTCCCCCGGGTTCTCCTGATCGGCACGGTCCCCCAATTCGTGGTGTACGTTTCCATCGAG
The DNA here is from genome assembly GCA_903921605.1 of uncultured Planctomycetaceae bacterium. The sequence goes on from CAIXQV010000412.1 coordinate 6,694, forward strand.
GTTGACTGCGCTGATATTGCGTCCAGAGTTCTTGTTAGAACTCTGCAGCGACCTCGCTGGGGTAATCCGGGATGTCGTTACGAGATTTCATCCGCCAGACCAAAATGCTGATCGAGCATGGTCTGTACGTGACGCGGGGAACAGCGAATGGGGGCGTCTATGAACGCCCACTGGAAGCTGCGCGGCTCGAAGAACGCATTCTGTTCAGCGCTTCTGCGATGGCTCCGGTTGCAGCCGCGAGCTTGCTGATGCCGGAGATGCATTGACGTCGGCCTTGGTGTCGATCGGCGATGGTGCGACAATCCAGACAGACCAGGGAGGGCTCACGGACCAGCAGTTTCTTGATCTTGTGGCCGACACATTGTTGCCGGGGCCGTCATTATCTCCAGGAGCTCAGGGTGGCGACTCGCCGACGGTTGATGATCCCGCCACGGTCGATGACGCTGCGACGAATACTCAGAACTCCATAGTGAGTCTGACTCAGGATTCAAAAACCGAACTGGTTTTTGTGGATACGGGGATCGCGGATTACGAAGCCATCGTCAACGACATACGTTCGTCAGCCAGGCAAACGCGTGCCGTTCAGGTCGTCCTGCTGGATGCCACTCAGGACGGGTTGAAGCAAATCAGCCTCTACATGTCCGGCGTCACGCAAACCGTCGATACGGTGCATTTCATCACTCAAGGTACAGATCGAGCCCTGACGCTGGGTTCGACATGGATCGACGTGAACTCGCTGGCGTCAAACCAGAACGAGTTTGAACAATGGCGAGATGTCTTGTCACCGGATGCGGACCTGGTGTTCTACGGTTCTGACCTTCAGGATTCGGTCGATGGTCAGCGATTGCTGACAGAATTGAGCAGTCTCACCCGGAGTCATGTGTCGGTCAGTGGAAATCCGAGCGACTTCTCAGATCCTGATCTGAGTACCGCTTCCAATGCTTTGAATGCCAGAAATGTGATTCTGGTTGACCGTAACCTTGATGACAGTGATCTTCTTATTGATGCGGCTCGGTCCGGTTCCGTCGTCTTCGCGTATGATGGGACGTCTGAATCTGCTTTGAGCGTCCTCGATCGAGTTGCTCAGTGGGCTCAACAAAACCAAACAGAGATCCAGTCACTTTCGATTCTGTCGCATGGTACTTCGGGCGGATTCGAGCTTGGTAATCAGTGGATTACAACATCATCTCTTATCAGCACAGCGGATGACTGGAAGCAGATCTCCCAATACTTCGTTGAGGATGCCGACATCTACATCCTGGGCTGTAACGTTGGCGCCGAAATTCGCCAGGGTCAGCAACTGGTTGATCAGCTGGCTATTCTGACAAGGACCGACGTTTTTGCCTCAAGCGATATCACCGGCGTAGGCGGCGACTGGCTGCTGGAGCTTGGTTCTGCCGGGAATCCGGCCCCGGAGAATGCTGTCCTTGCGAACGTCTTCAATGTGGATCAACTCAAGTCCGCGAATGTCAGCCTGGCTTGGTACAACGCCAACTGGAATTATCGTCAGACTGTGACTATCAATGAATCGATGGTGACCGGGACCTCGAACCTGAGCAACTTCGCGGTTCTCGTCAGCGTTACAGACCCCGGGCTGAAGACGACAGCCAACGGAGGAAATGTGGGACAGGCCGACGGTGGCGATTTTGTCTTCACATCCTCAGACGGGACGACAAAACTGGATTACCAGATCGAAAGCTATGATGCCACCACGGGGACTTTGTTGGCCTGGGTTGAAGTCCCGACACTCAGTCACAATGTCAATACATCTCTGTACCTTTACTACGGAAATGCAGCCGCTGCCAACCAGTGGAACGCTGCAGGCACGTGGGAAACAAACTACAAGGGAGTCTGGCACCTGGGCTCCGATTATCTGGACAGTACTGCTACAAGAAACGACGGCACCAATTCCGGTAGTACAAATTTTGCCACCGCGAAAATTGGTTCCGGAGATAACTTCGATGGCATCAGCGATTATGTCTCTACGACCAGCAGCGAAGCGAAGACTGCTGATGATTTCACGATTTCCCTGTGGTTCAACGCCGATGCCACGGACTATGCTCACCATCTGATCTGGCAGGGGGAAACAGGCGGAAACGGATTTGGGGATCCAGGGTTCGGCGGACATCCTGAGATGAATATTTCCTTAGGAAGCGTAAATACGGCCGGTACCACATTCTCGAATAACCTATCCTTTTTTCTCGGGAGGGACGCAGCAGATTCAAACGCGATAAATATCTCAACCGCGTTTACAGATACCGCTGGCTGGCATCACGTCGTGGTTATCGTCAGTAACATGAGCACTTCGCCAACCGCCACGATGTACCTCGACGGATCAAGCCTGGGTACAGACACTGGGACAACGACTGAGACCAGTCGAACGTCCTGGAATACCGACATGAGATTTGGGCGGCCAGGAGCCGCAGAACGCTATTACGACGGTGGCCTCGATGAGGTAAGGCTTGCGACCACCACTCGCACCGCCGATTGGGTGCTAACGGAATACAACAACCAAAACAATCCAGGCACATACGTCACGCTGACCTCTGAAGAAGGTGCCCCGCTAATCACCAGCAACGGCGGCGGGGCGACCGCTTCCGTCTCCGTCTCCGAAAATTCAACGGCCGTCACGACAGTGACCGCCGCCGATCCTGGTGCACCTCCGCAGACACTGGTCTACTCAATCAGTGGTGGTATGGATGCCGCGAAATTCACAATTGACTCTGGTACAGGCTTGCTGACATTTGGCTCAGCTCCGGATTACGAATCTCCGACGGATTCCGGGGCGAATAATGTTTACGAAGTGATTGTGCAGGTGTCCGATGGAACGCTGACGGACGCTCAATTCATTGCGGTGACGGTCACGAACGTCAACGAAAATCCTATCGCAGTCGCTGATAGTTACAGCGGGTTCTACCAAGGTGATACCAGTGCATCGGGCGCGCCGGGTGTTCTGATCAATGATAGTGATCCGGATGGAGATGTACTCACCGTCTCGCTTGTCAGTGGCCCTGCGTACGCGACGACATTTACGCTGAACGCTGACGGATCGTTCACGTATCTTCACGACGGCTCAGAGAACTTTTCAGACAGTTTTGTGTACAGCGTGAGCGACGGTCTGGGCGGCACAGCCACCGCAACGGTCTCCATTGTCATCACGCCGGTCAACGATGATCCGGTTCTGATCGACGGTGGTACCGAGTCACTCAGCGAGGGCGGCACGACGACTCCGTTTCTCGGTGTCGGCACAGTCACAGACCCCGACAGTCCTGACTTTGATGGCGGAGAATTACTCGCAACGATCACAAGTGGCATTGAATCGGGAGATGTGCTGGCTCTTGCCAATGTTGGCGGCGTAACGACATCGGGAACGGATGTGTTGGTGGGTGGAATTACGGTTGGCACGGTGTTCGGCGGAGCGGCCGGAGTCCCGCTGACAATTACTTTCAATTCCGATGCCACGCTGGCTCGAGTTCAATCCGTTTACGAGTCGGTCGCGCTGACTTCGAACGTCGATGTCCCGGTGTTAGGCATTCGAACGATCTCGGTGACATTGACTGACGGAGACGGCGGCACCAGCAACACCGCAACAGGAATCGTTGATTTTGACACCGCGATTAATGATACACCGGTCGTCACGCCTTCAGCACCGCTGATTGTTCTCGAAGACACCTCCGGAGTTATCAGCCTTTTCGTGACCGATCCCGACGCAGGATCAGGGAGCCTGAAGGTCACTTTGAATCTCAGCAATGCTTCCGGAACAATCACGCTGGGATCGACAACAGGCTTATCGTTCAGTATTGGCGACGGCACGTTGGACACGTCGATGTCCTTCACGGGGACTTTGACCGATCTGAATAACGCTCTGGCTTCGATCACTTATGCGCCCACGACAGGATTCAATGGAGCGGATGCTCTTCAGTATGCGATCGACGATCAGGGTAACTCAGGAAGCGGCGGAGCGCAGACGGCGAATGGTAATGTCTCCCTGACCGTGGATTCTGAAAATGATGCCCCTGCACTGTCCGGAGCGAATAATCTCACGGCCATCGACGAAGACAATGTCTTCAACAACGGAACATTGATCTCAGATCTGATCACTGGCCACGTGACAGACCCTGATCCCGGCACTTCGTATGGAATCGCTGTTACGGCAGTGAACAATTCGAATGGGGCCTGGCAGTATACGATCGACAACGGATCAAACTGGCTCAGCTTTGGGGGCGTCTCCGCGTCGACCGCGCGATTGCTGACCGCTGACGCAATGACGCGGGTTCGTTTTGTTCCGAACGCCAACTACAACGGAACTATCAACAACGGAATTACGTTTGCCGCGTGGGACGGCACTAGCGGTGTGGCCGGCAGCACGGCGAATATTGCTCCGACGACTTATCAAGATCAATTCAACACAAACTCTTATTCGAATAACAACGGAACAGGCAACTGGACGGGATCCTGGGTTGAAACCGACAACAATGGCGGTGGTGCGTCCAACGGGCTGATTCGCATCAACAGTGGCGTTCTGGAAGTCAAATCTGACCGCAACAACGACAATGTGTATCGTGAGGTGGATCTAAGTTCCGCGACGTCGGCAAGTGTTTCGTTTTCCTATCAAAATTCGATTGGCGGCGGTGCCGGAGATGTCGTTCGATTTCAGGTTTCGAGCAACGGTGGTGCCTCGTATACCGATCTGGCGACGTTTGATTCCGGAACAAATACGGGCTCAGGAGATCTGAGTTTTGACATCGCTAGTTACATCAGCAGTAACACTCGGGTTCGCATGATCGTCACGAGTACCGACCAGACCAGAATGGTCGCGTTTGATAACATTCAGATTGCGGCAACGTCCTTGACCGGCGGCACAACGGCGTTCAGCACTGCAACAGCCAGTAGTTCGCTGATTGTAAATTCTGTCAATGACGAGCAGGTCTTTGTCGCGGGCCCGGGACAGAACTTTGCGGAAGGTTCCACAGGCGACGTTGTCACCACGGACACACTGCTCACGACTGATGTTGATAATTCCAACAACGAGTTGGTCTATACTCTTAGCATTCTGCCGGCCCAGGGCGTGCTGAAGCTTAACGGGATCACGCTCGGTTCCGGCGATACATTTACGCAGACTCAGGTCAATGCCGGGCAATTGACATACGATCACGACGGAACAGAGGGAGCGACCGATAGCTTTTCCTTCTCAGTCGATGACGGCCTGGGAACAGACACCGGAGTTCTCGTTAATTTTCAAATCAACGGCATTAACGATAATAGCCCGGTGATCACCAGCAATGGGGCTGGCCCAGCGACAGGGATCAGCGTGTCGGAAAACTCCACCGCGGTCACAATAGTTCAGGCTACGGACACCGATCTGCCTGCGGAGACGATCACTTACAGCATCGTGAGTGATGTAGATTCACCGGACGCCGCCAGGTTTGTGATTGACAGTGCCACAGGTGTTCTGAAATTTACTGCTAATCCCGACTTTGAATCTCCGACGGACTCCAACGGCGACAATGTCTATGTGGTGAAAGTACAGGCCTCAGACGGTACGAACACGGACACGCAGTTGATCTCCGTCACGGTCACGGATGTGACTTCCCTGTTCGAGGTCACGACGATATCGGACCTTGACGACAGCGGGCTGGGAGCCAGCTACACGATCGAACAACTGCATGCCGCCGGAGGTGGTGCCGACGGTAAAATCTCACTGCGTGAAGCCATCGTTGCGGCTAACTCAACCGTCGGACTCGATACGATAACATTCAGCATTGCCGGATCTGGTCCGCACTCGATTTCACTGGCATCCGCTCTGCCCGAGATTACTCAGGCCATCGTTATTGACGGCTGGTCAGAACCGGACTTCGCCGACACACCGGTGATTCAGCTCGATGGTTCCGCGGCTCCTGCGGGTGCTGATGGACTTTGGATCAGCAGTGGCGGTTCGACGGTTCGAGGATTGATCATCAGCGGCTTCAATGATCGAGGAATCTCCCTGACGGGCGGCGGCGGTAACACCATTGTCGGCAACTGGATCGGTGTGAATGCTGACGGAACGACGGCGAATGGCAACGGTAACGGGATCTTTATTTCGTCGACGGGTAACCTGATTGGCGGTACGACGACGGCGACACGCAACGTGATCTCCGGGAACACAGTAGGAAATATCGCGATCTCGGGCGCCTCGGCGGTCAGCAATGTGATCTCCGGAAACTACATCGGAACGTCAGCCGATGGAATGGCGTCGATTGCATCCGCTGGAAATGGAATCACCCTGTCTGGAGGTGCGATAGGCAATCAGGTCGGTGGTACAGGTGCTGCCGGAAACGTGATTGCAGGCTTCGGTAACATCGGAATTGAACTGACGTTCGGCTCTCATGGTAACGCCATTCAAGGCAACCTGCTGGGAGTCAATACGACGGCATCAGGAGTACTGACTTCAGGAGCCGTCGGCATCACACTCAACGGTGTCAGCAACACACTGATTGGTGGAACCGCGGCTGATGAGGGGAACACATTTGGTGGCTTTGCCAACACGGCCATCTGGATCCTGGGCGGTGGAACCAGCATATCGGTTCAAGGGAACTTTTTTGGCACCGATGCGACTCAGACCGCGTCCTATGCCAACGGCGCGGCGATTGACATTTGGAATGCCACCTCTTCAACGATTGGCGGAACAGTTGCCGGGGCGGGAAACATCATCGCTCACAGCACCGGCAGCGCAATCAAGGTTCTATCGCCGTCAACAGGGATTTCGATCCTTGGAAATTCGCTCTATTCCAACTCCGGCATTGGCATCGATCTTACGGCAGATGGCGTCACAGTAAACGACGCGGATGACAGCGACACAGGAGCTAACCGCCTCAGCAACTTTCCTGTCATTACGATGGCGGCTCGTAGTGGAGCCACCGTTCGAGTCGAAGGAACATTGCAGGCAGAAGCTTCCACAGCCTATCGAATTGAGATCTTTGTGAACTCGATTGGCCAGGAACACTCCTCTGGCTACGGAGCCGGGCAGCGTTATCTGGGCTTTGTCACAGTAACGACCGATGCCGCCGGAAGTGCGTCGTTCAGCACAGATATCACCGCCGCAGTTCTTGTGGGAGAAACCGTTTCTGCAACTGCGACAGATGCTGCCGGCAATACATCGGAGTTCGGTGCAAATCGAGCCATCGTAATGCCAGTTCCAGTGATTGACCTGGATGCGGATGACAGCAGCGGCGAAACCGGAGCAGATTTCATCGCCAGCTTTGTCGAGGATGGTAGTCCCGTCAATGTGGTGGATGCTGATGCGATCGCATTCGATACGGACACATCAAATCTCAATAAGTTGACGGTCACGATCACAAACTTGATTGACGGCTCCAACGAAATTCTGACCGCCGACACCAGTGGTACGTCGTTAAACGCCAGTTACGCAGGCGGCGTGCTGACGATCACCGGAACGGCCAGCGAAAGCGATTATCAGCAGGTCCTGCGGACAATCACATACGACAACACGTCACAGAATGCGGACAACACAACTCGCATTCTGACCATCACAGTTGAAGATGGTGTCTTTGCCAGCAACACGGCCACATCACGCATTCAGATTCTGACATCCAACGATGCTCCGACGATTCAGGTTAATGCTTTAACAATCGCTGAAGGTGGTACGGTCATTCTCACCGCCGCTGATCTGCTGTCGACGGACGCTGAACAGTCTGCCGCACAGCTCACGTACACAATCAGTGGCGTTTCGGGTGGACAGTTCGAGCTCGTCGCCATCGCCGGCATTGCAATCACCAGCTTTACTCAGGCGGACATCAACAGTGGAGCTGTCCGGTTCGTGCACGACGGAAATGAAGCCGCCCCATCTTATGACGTCACGGTCAGCGATGGACTCTTGAGCAACGGCCCACAATCGGTTCTTGTCACGTTCACGGGAGTGAATGATTCGCCGGTCATGAATTCCGCGACGTTCTCGGTCGTTGAGAATTCCACTTTGGGAACAACCGTGGGTTTCGCAACATCGACGGATTCCGATGCTGGCGATACTCGGAACTATTCGATTCTGTCCGGCAATATCAGCGGAGCGTTTGGCATCAATGCGGGTTCAGGTGAGATCGTTGTGCTGAACTCCGCCGCTCTCGATTATGAAACGATCACATCATTCAGCCTGACGATTCAGGTTTCAGACGCTGCTGGTGCCTCCAGCACTGCAATTATTACGATCAACGTCACGAACGTCAGCGACAATTCGGTATCGGCACTCTCTGATACTGATGCAACGAACGAGATCATCGCCGAGAATTCCACCAACGGAGCGAATGTCGGCATCACGGCTCTGGCCACCGATGCAGATGCTGCGGACTCGATCAGTTACTCGCTGACGGATGATGCTGGCGGGCGATTTGCGATCGATAGCGTCACCGGAGTTGTCACGGTTGCCAACGGTGCGGCTCTGGATTACGAAACCGGCACATCGCACAATATCACGGTCCGCGCGACGTCAACAGATGGCAGCTTCTCGACGCGAACATTCCTGATTCAGCTGACAGATGTCAACGAGAGTGGCGTCTCCGCGATCAGTGATATGAATGCCTCGGCCAACACTGTCGCCGAGAACAGCAGCAATGCAACCACTGTCGGCTATACCGCATTTGCAGCGGATCCTGACAGCACTGACACCATTTTCTATACACTGGACGACAATGCTGGCGGGCGTTTCGCGATCGATACCTTCACAGGGATTGTCACCGTGGCGAACGGGCTGCTGCTGGATCGAGAAGCCGCAGCCGCGCACACGATTATTGTCCGAGCAACCAGCACTGACGGTTCGATCGCTGTGCTTTCGGTCGATATCAGTCTGATCGATGTCAACGAGTTCGCGATCAGCACCCCGGCAGATCTTGATGCAGCAGCCAATACCGTGGCGGAACTGTCTCTGCAGGGAACGTTGACAGGCATCACCGTTTCCGCCAGCGATGCGGATGCGACAACAAATGCCATCGCCTATACACTGGATGACAACGCCGGAGGACGATTCCAGATCGATTCTGTTACTGGTGTGATCACGGTCGGGGCCACCGCTATCGATTATGAAGCCGCGACCAGCTACTCCGTGACTGCTCGAGCCTCCAGTGCGGATGGATCTTCAAGAACATTGTTGATTACGATCAACGTGACTGACGTCAATGAGTCCGGCGCGTCAGCGGTTACGGATACGAATGCGGCCGTGAATCAGGTTCTGGAGAATGCCGTCTCGGGAACTCTGACGGGTATTACAGCTCACGCCACCGATCCGGACGGAACAGACACGATCACTTACTCGTTAGACAACAATGCTGGCGGACGATTCCAGGTTGATTCCGTAAGTGGTGTTGTCAGTGTTGCCGATGGCACGCTGCTGGATTGTGAACTGGCGGCTTCGCATTCGATTATCATTCGAGCAACGTCGACAGACAGCTCGTTCTCGACTCAAACATTTATCGTAAACCTTGGTGATGTCGATGAATTCGACGTCTCAGCGATTACTGACTCGAACGTCAGCGTCGATGGCGTCAATGAAAATTCAGCCAACGGCACGATCGTGGGCATTACGGCCAACGCCTTCGACAGTGACGTTTCCAGCAATACCATCACTTGGTCGTTGGATGACAATGCCGGCGGTCGATTCCAGATCGATGCCAGTACAGGAATCGTGACTGTCGCCAACGGAGCATTGCTCGACTTCGAAACCTCCGCAAATCACACAATTATCGTTCGAGCCACTTCAGCGGATAGATCTGCGAGCACTCAGACATTCCTGATTTCGCTGCTGGATACGAACGATGCTCCGCCAGTGATCACTCCCGGTCAGCAGTTCAACGTCTCTGAACTGGCTGGCGTTGGGACAGTCTTCGGCACAGTCGCAGCGGTCGATCCGGACGGAGTTGGAACACTTCAGGACTGGACGATTTTTTCCGGTAACACGGATGGCATCTTTGCGATCAATCCAACGACAGGTGCTTTGCGAATCACCAACAGCGCTATGTTGAATTTCGAAACGACGGCGACGTATACCCTGACATTGTCAGTGGGTGACGGCACCGCCACGTCGCTGCCACAGACTGTTCTTATTCGCATCATGGACGGGAACGAAGCTCCTGTTTCGATTGTACCAACTCCTCTGTCGATTGATGAAAATACAGCAGCCGGAACAATCGTGGGCTCAGTTTCAGCCTCAGATGTCGATGCCGGCGATGTGCTCTCGTATGCCATCATGGGAAGTATCACCGCTTCACCGTTTGCGATTGATGCAGCAACCGGAGTTATTCGAGTTGCTGATTCATCGTTGCTGGATTTTGAAGCTCGCCAGTCGATCACTTTGCAGATTCAGGTCACAGACGTCGGCGGTTTGACAGCAACAACGTCAGTGGTCATTTCTCTGAATGACGTGAATGAAACCCCGTCTCTGATCAATCTCGCAGGTGGTACGGTTCAGGAGAATCGCGGTGCCGGAACATTCGTCGGGCAACTCAGCGCTGTTGATCCTGATGCCGGAGAAGTTCTGACCTGGGAACTTGTTGATGATGCCAACGGGACATTCGTGGTCAACTCCTTAACAGGCCGTATCGATGTAGCAGCTGGAGCAGTTCTGAATTTTGAACAGATGGCTACGTACCGTATCGCTGTCGATGTCACCGACAGCGGGGGCCTGACGCATCAGCAGACCTTCACCATTCGTCTTCTTGATGTCAATGATGCTCCGATTGCGGCGAGCGATCTGATTCCCGGGATCCAGTTGACCTGGATTGAAGTCCTGACGCCCGGATTACTCCTGAACGACTTCGATGAAGACGGAGATGCATTACAGGCCGTGCTGGTATCGACGACAGCCAATGGCGTTCTGGTTCTGCGAGCAGACGGTTCTCTACTTTACTCTCCAAACGGTGTTTTCTCCGGCATCGACACGTTCGTCTATTACGTGACTGACGGTTTCGCAAACAGCGCACCGGTAACGGTGACAATCAACGTGGCTGCTGCTGTGGGTGGTTCGTCTGGTGGTAGTTCTGGAAGTTCAGGAGAAACCAGCGATTCGACATCAGGCGCTTCAGGCGGCGATACCACGACTGACTCTACGGATTCGAGTGCAGATGGTGGGGACGAGATCACTGTCGTAACGACGACTCAGTTTTTCGCGGCACCAGCAGTACCCGCGGATCGCTCCGACAAAGCGGCAACACCAACGGCTCCCGTCGCTGAGCCAATTACAGAAAGCGGTCCTTCAGCGTCCAATAACGAAAACGTCGCGATTACCGGCGAACTCATCGCGTCAGTCTTTGTGAGCGACTTCTTTGTGAATACTCGCAGCGAACGCATTAAGTCGGTAACCAGCGAATTCGCTCAGGCGGCTGTCTTTGGCGGTATGATGATGGATACCGGTGTGCACAATGCGCTGGTATCTCTCAATCTCTTTACGATTGATCGACTGATTCAGCGAGTTGACGAACCGACAATTTCGGAACGCGAGGAGTTGGCTGGCAAGGTTGCTGTTGGCAGTGCCGCCGTTGTCACAACCTCGTTATCTGTGGGTTATGTGATCTGGATTCTTCGCGGCGGCTCACTGCTGACAACATTTATGTCAGCCTTGCCAGCGTGGCAGGCCTTTGACCCTCTGCCGGTCCTGCAATCATTCCACAAGGCGACAGAGGAGGATGATGACACGTTGCTGTCCATCGCAACTCGCAAAACGGTTGATAGCCTGAAGAAAATACGCAAGAGCTGAGCAGTATCAGCCGCCGGGCGTTACAGCGTGTTGGTTCCATCCCAACCCGCGATTCCGCCCCGAATGGGGCAACCACAACTCAGCCTGGGGCAACGCCCCAGGAAAACGTTTTACGTCGAATCCAAAGCCCCAACGGGGCGGCACAAATTCATGATAGACGCACGATTGAGATCATAAACACCATTTGTTCCGCCCTTTCAGGGCTCAATCATTCGCGTGCATCTCATTCCCCGGGGCGTTGCCCCGGGCTGACATGTTAATGGCCCGTTGGGCCGAATTACAAAAAGACCAAAGCTCACGCACTGTTGTTGTTCACCCGGCCGATGAGTAGCCTACGGGCTCGCATTGTCACGCATTGATGCTCAACAGGCTGATGAAACTCCATGGCTACTGAAGACGATAATCTGATTCGCAGGATTCGCACCGGTGATCAGAATGCTCTGGCAGAACTGATGGAGCGATATCGCGGACAGTTGCTGGCCACCGCTTCTCGCAAGATGAGTGATCTGCTGAAACGCAGCGTCGAACCAGATGATGTTGTGCAGGAAGCGGTTACCTATTGCCTGAAAACTTTCACAGAGATCGACTGCAAAGCTCTGGATCCGATGCCGTGGGTTCATCAAGTGCTCGAACGCAAGATCGTGGATGCTCATCGCCATCATGCGGCTCAAAAGCGAGCAGCCGACAAAGGCGTGCCGCTCAGTGGAGCAACGGACTCCAGCCCCGGCCTGATTGATCTGCTCATCGCCAGCATCACCTCCGCCAGCCAGGCGTTTGCTCGCAATCGTCGCGAAGAACGATTGATGATCGCCATGCAGCAACTCACACAGGAACAACAGGACGCCCTGCGTATGCGTTATGTGGAGAATCTGCCGTCCAAAGAAATCGCCGACAAGCTCGGCAAATCCGACGGCGCGATTCGAGTCATGCTGACTCG
>CAIXQV010000413.1 GCA_903921605.1 uncultured Planctomycetaceae bacterium
CTATGTCTGGCGAAACTATGTCTGGCGAAACTATGTCTGGCGAAACTATGTCTGGCGAAACTATGTCTGGCGAACCCGTCAAAGCTTCGTCTACGCGGCCTGTTTCGTTTTGTAGATCTGAGCAAGGATCTCCGCGATGGCACGGAAGAAGTCGAAAGGAATCTCCTGACCGACATCGACCGATTTGAACAACGCACGAGCCAGAGGTTTTCGCTCCAGCACAGGAATGTTGTTCTCTTTCGCAATCCGGACAATATTCTTCGCAAAGACTCCCGCCCCTTTGGCAACAACACGAGGAGCCTTCATCTGACCGGGCTCGTACTGAATCGCGATCGCAAGGTGCGTCGGATTTGTCAGAATCACAGTGGCTTTTGGAACATCCCGGACTGACTGGCGTCGCCGAGCTTCTCGCTGCTTCCTTCGGATCGCCGCCTTGAGATGCGGGTCGCCGGAGTCATCCTTCTGTTCCTGTTTGATTTCTTCACGAGACATCATCAGCTTTTGTTCGTTGCGAAACCATTTGACCAGGTAGTCGATCAACGCCAGCCCGAGAGCAACTCCGGCCATTGCGATACAAACATAGAGCCCCAGTCTCCAGGCAGATGCGGTAAGCGACGCAACCGACCCATGATTCTGTACAGAGAACTCCGCACGTTTGATCCAGAGGCAGATGACAGAAATGCAAAGCAGAAGCGTGACTTTTGCAACGTTCATCAAGCCGGCAATGCCGGATTCCATAGAGACGATTTTCGAGAAACCGTTCTCCGGCAGCAACCGCTCCCACTTGATCTCCAGGGCCTGAAACGAAAAATGAAAGCCGACCTGAGCGAAACCGAATGCGATACCAATCACCATGATGCCGGGAACAAGGAAGCCGCAGATCGCCACCAGTTCATTCGTCATCCAATGAGCGCTCTCGGAGACGTGATGCACGCCCCAGGCTTCGGAGGGAACTTCGACAAACCAGCGACGAAATCCTTCCATAAGTCGCACCGCGATGGTGGAACCGGACCACAGCAGTACGAGACAACCGGCCAGCAGCGCGATGGATGCAGTCAGGTCAGGACTGAAAACAACCTGCCCCTCTTCACGTGCTTCTTCGCGACGCTTTGGTGTTGGGGCTTCTGTCCCTGTATTCTCCGGACCTGCCATTTATGTAGACTCCTGTCCGACAAAAAGGAGCAGCCCCTGGACGGCTCCGCAGATATCCGGGAAGAACAAAATTAAACCGCCGATGCCGGCTACCAGACGCATCGTCATGCCGTACGACATAAAGTTAAACTGCGGAGCAGTTCGCATGGTGATCAGGACAGTCAGTGAGACAACAAACAGCAGCACGCCCACCGGACCAATGATTACAAAGCCCTGATCAACGGATTGTGTCACGCTCCACAGGACGGTCTCCCACGAAGGCATCTCCCAGCCGGATGCTGCCGGACGAACGACAAACGAGCGACCAATCATCCAGAACATGATGTGATGCAGATCCATTACGAAGAACAGCAGCACCGCAATGGCCTCCAGCACCTGCGAGATCACATTGCTGCTTTGCTGATCCATCGGAGACGCAAGGCCCGCCATCGTAAGTCCCATTTCCTGAGCAACCCACGCCCCCGCAACTCGCACAGGAACGAAACACAGGCTGAATAACCAGGCCAGACCGGCACCAAGAGCGGTTTCGCGGATAACCAGCCACGCAAGGTGAAGCCAGGCCCCGGCACTGGAGAAATCCCCGGCTGATGATATCGCGATCTGCACGGCGTGTTGCGGGGCGATGACTGCGACCAGTGAGATCGCGAGTCCGATCTTCACCGTGGCCGGCATTCCCTGGCCATTCAGTGGTGGCAGGAACGCGATGAATGCTCCGACTCGGAAGAGAATGAGCAGGCAGGCGATGATCTGCGATTCGATGACAGTGATTACCATTATTGAGTCACCAGGATCATGCGTTCCATCATGCGTAACGTAAATGCTGAGGCCTGTTCCAGGGTCCACGGCAGAGTCAGCAGCATGACGGCACCGACCGCGACGATGCGAGGAGCAAACGATAGAGTTTGTTCCTGTATGCTGGTGACTGTCTGCATCAGGCTGACACCAAGACCGACCACAAGACTGACCGCGACAGCAGGCCCCGAAAGCCACATAGAAGTAATCAACAGGTCTTGCCCGATAGCGACGACGTCCAAAGTTTCCATGGTTCGGATCCTTCTGTTCTTATGGCTTCTTCGCAGACTTTGTTTCTGTGTTTCGAGTACTCATTCGCAGCAGAAACTTGCTGGCCAGAGCTTCATCCTGCAGTGCATCCATGATGGCTCCGGATTTTCTTTGATCCATCATTCTCAGGATGTCCACGACCAGGTCGGTATTCCCCAGAGTGTCCATTTCGCGGAGATTCTTCGCCGCAGATTCCGGCGGCATTCCCTCCATCAACTTGGCGACCTCTTTGGGATTCTGGACCAGCGGAGCAGCATTAGGATCCGCACCCGCTTCAGGAATATTGCGTCCTGTCGTGCTGAGAAATGCCCGCTTATTCTGCTCGAGGAGAACTCGATCGGCTTCCAACTTATTGCGATCCTGAACCACCTGACGTTTGTCGCTGTCAACACTCTCTTTATCTTTCAGCCAGTTTTCACGGTCGCGTGCCAGCTTCTCGCTATCCTGATTGACTCGCGTCTGTGTGTCGGCAAAAGCTTTTCGATCGTCTTCCAATGATTTTCGCTTGATCGCCAGCTCATTCTCTGTCTCTGTCAGCTTCAGCTTCTCAGCGTCCAGCGTCTGTCTGGCGAGTTCCAGCTCGGACTGTTCTTTCTTCAGCGTGTCTGAGTCGCCACTGAATGACGCTCGTTCGCGAAGCAACGATTCAGACTGAGCAGCAATACGAGCCAGCAATTCTTCCTTCGCGGCCCGCTGATCACTTGTCTGAGCCAGCAGGTTCTCGACATCCTGCTGAGCAGACGAGAGGTCGGCCAGAACAAGACGCTGCTGAGATTCAATTTCTCGTAGTGATTCTTCGCGTTTGCGAATCGACTCATCCCGCGATTTCAGGCTCAGGCCCATCCGCACGATTTCTTCAACCGTCATCGGTGTCGAACGAACCGCCACCGGCAACTGTTCATCGTGCCCGGTCGAACCGTGATCTTTGACATGCTCGTCAGAGTGGCTGTCGGATCCGTGAACCTCAGCCGTCTGATGCCCGTCTGTTTCCCCGTGCGAGTCCGCCTCAGTGTCGCCATGACCCTCGACAGGCGTTTCGCCGTGTTCACCAGCTTCAGCGTCTTCCTCGCCCTCCGCATTCTCAGCGGTCGTTGCAGGCGGAGCGGACTTCTTCATCATGAACATGCCAAGTCCGGCCGTAACGCCAAACATCACTCCGCCGTACAGCAGCATTCCCAGAATCTTCTTCATGACTCGCTATCCTGATTGAGTTCCATCTTGCGGTAGTAGGTCTGTACGGCTTGTTCCAGGAGTTGATTCTCTTCGATTCGCATCTGTGCTTTGCGATGCTCTGTCAGCTCTCGGTGGATCATCTCTTCCACAATCCTCAGCTCCGCTCTGGCTTCCTTGTGTTCCTGCAGAGCAATCTCCAGTCGATCGTCGGCCAGTCTAAGTGCTTCGTTGTCCAGTTTGATCTGATGTTTCGCTCGTTCTATCTGACTCGCCATCGATTGCAGAATCGATCCTGTGATGCCCAGCTTCATCCCTGCAGCTGTTTCTGTTTCAAAACGAGACAGTCTTAGTTCCGCCTCATCCCGTCTTCGTTCGGCCTCAATCCTCTCCGCATTCCTCGCCGCCGCTGCTGCTCGACAGACATCTTCCTGCTGAGCCCTCAAGCGGCGAACTTTTTCATAGCGGGAAACAAAACGTTTCATGGGAAGGGATTGGTTCTTGGTGCTTGGTTCTTGGTTCTTGGTTTCAGATCTAAAATCTAAAATCTAAAATTACTCTCCCCTCGCCCCTACCATGGCCAGGCATCAGCCAAAGCTTTGAGTTGTTTCTGAGTGTCTTCCCAGTTCGATTTTCGATTCACTGTTTGCTGCAGAAATTTCTTTGCTTCAGGCATAATCTGAACCGCTCGATCAACCTGCTTTGATGTCCCGGCTTTGTATGCTCCGATCTGAATCAGATCTGCGATGTCGGCATGAGTCGCCAACAGAGATCGCAGCTTCTGAGCATTCTTCTGGTGTTCGTCAGAAGTGACTTCCCGGAAAACTCGACTGACACTTGGCAGCACATCCACAGCCGGAAAATGTCCGGTCGCGGCAATTTTCCGACTCAGAATAATGTGCCCGTCCAGAATTCCGCGAGCTGCGTCCGTGATGGGTTCATCCATATCATCGCCGTCAACCAACACGGTGATCAGCCCTGTGATGGCTCCTTTTGGACCGCAGCCCAGACGCTCCAGAACGCTGGCCAGCAAGGACTGCACGGACGGTGGATAACCTCGAGATCCCGGTGGTTCTCCCAGCAGCAAACCAAGTTCTCGCTGAGCAATCGCCAGACGCGTCAGGCTGTCAAGAAAGAACAACACATGCTTTCCCTGATCACGAAATTCCTCTGCAATTGTCGCTGCGGTCAGGACGGCCTTGATTCGCATGAGTGGAGTCTGATCGGACGTCGCGACAACGACCACAGAGCGAGCAAGGCCTTCTTCGCCCAGACAGTCTTCGATGAACGGCAGCACTTCGCGACCACGTTCGCCGACCAGTGCGATGACGTTCACATCGGCTTCCGCGTTCTTGGCGATTTCTCCCAGCAGAGTACTCTTGCCAACACCGCTGCCCGCGAATAACCCCACACGTTGACCTCGGCCAATCGTCAGCAACCCATCAATCACGCGCTGGCCGGTGACTAACGGTTGAGTAATCCGGCTGCGTTGCATTGCGTCGGGAACAGTCGCCGTCTCTGGTCGCCAGCGACGAACTCGCAACGGACCACGATGATCAATCGGGCGACCTATGCCGTCGATAACTCGAGTCAGCAAACCGGAACCGACGGGCACAGATCGACTGCGACCATGACCAATAATCTCCAGCCCCGGCTGCAAACCAGCGGTGCTGTCGAAGCACATCAACTGCGATTCCGTGGTGTCAAATCCAACCACTTCCGCGATGACCTGCTCGCCCGTTGGCAGTCCAACCGAACAGGACTCTCCGACGAACGCAGGCATATCGGCCCGCAACAATCCTCGAACACTACGCAGTTTCCCGACGTTCCGGAAAGCGCTGCAGTGTCCGGGAAGCTGAGCCATCTCCTCGACGTTCAACCTGAGAGTCATCCAGTTTCTCCATCCATGA
Organism: uncultured Planctomycetaceae bacterium; assembly: GCA_903921605.1. Next base: position 5,295 of record CAIXQV010000413.1, read on the forward strand.
GCGACGGATGAGCTCCAGTCGCGATTCGATATCCGACAAAACAATCCGACGACCCGACTCAACGCGGCATGAACCACGAGAAAGCGCTGGGTCATCGAAGCACGAAACATTTTCCAACATCCTGCGGCCAGCAGGATCACGCATCAGGTTCTTTAACAATTCATGATCAGCCGGGTTCAACCGTACTCGCACAGGCTGGTCGATTTCCATCTGATGCAACGCTTTGCGAATCAAGTCGTCGACCGCGAACTCGCCTCGATCGATTGCGACACCCGTTAGCCATGAAGTTGCCGCCGTTGCCAGTTCCACAGCGACTTCCTGCATCTCGTGCAAAGACTGACGACGCTGATCCTGGAGTTCCATCACGAGCTCTGCGGTGTTGGCCAACATCTGCCGAAGCTCAGTCAGTTCTTCCTCTGACACGCCCCCAAGTCCGACTTCCTCCGGAGTAACAACTTCGTGAGTCGCTCCCGACAGCACCGGGACCGCGTTGGAGAACGCCAGCGGCGTCATGACTCGCCCGGTCGGATCAGTAATGACCGATGCCACAGAAGTGGGCAGATGACTTGCGACGGCTTCGTGACTCGACGCATCGACTTCAGCCGCATTGGTTTCGGCAGGTTGAGTCCCAGCAAGGGATTCGGATGAAGGCTGACCGGATCCGTCTGCTTCGGACGTCCGTGTCAGATGCTGCTCTCGCTCTGTCAGTTCAGACTCATCTCCGCGCGCAAAGTCGATCGTAATCGTCTGGTCTCCGACAACCAGCGATCGAGGTGAGCGTTTGAAAGTGATCTGTAGTGAGTTCATGAGCAAAGCGATTTACGAGAGCGTAGTCCGGTGTTTGAAAACATACGAAAACCGTGAATGATCAGGATTCGCTTTCCATATCAATCTTGGCAATGACTTCGGCGATGGCATCACGAGCCTGCTGGATTCGTGTCTCAGACACGTTGGTCATAAACTGCATTTCTTCCTCGATCGTCTGACGTGCTCGTTTTGAAAGGTTCGCGAAGATCGCATCTTTAACACTTTCATCTGCACCAAAGAGAGCCGTGGTCAGATTTGTGCTGTCAACTTCGCCAAGAACTCGCTGAACCACAGCCTTGTTAAGAGCCGTGATGTCATCGAATCGGTAGATGCGAGTCAGCAGTGACTTCGCCAGATCCGGATCCTGCTCCTCAATCGCGGCCAACATATTGCGTCGCCCGGCTTTCGGAACACTGCGAAGCACCTCGGCGACTCGATCGGCATGATTTCTGGTGTCCGGCGGTTCTGCGGAGAATTGACGGGCCCGCAGGAACGTCGCGCGAGCAATCCGGTCGACCAGAATCGCAGGAGCATGTTGCTCCTTTGTCAATTCCTTCATGACGAGCTTCTGATATTCCGCCTTCAGCAGGTTCAGAATATCGCCGGTCAGTTTGGCTGGCAGATTGCTGAGCAGCATGGCGGTTGTCCGTGACTGTTCGGATCCCAGTGCCTGAGCAATCTGATGAACGCTGAGTGTTTCCAGATCCTTGAGCGGATCATCTGACATCGGGATAGTTTGCGTGGCAGCCATAGAGTCCTCTAAATCTGATCCATGCTCCGCGTTGGCCTGCTCCGCATTCTGCTCGGCTGCGGAATTCGTCTCGGCCTGCAGAGCAAGCAAAGCCTTCTGCTCGGCCGCCAAAGCTTCTTCGCTCAACGTTGGCGGTTCGGTCATCGATTCCACTGCTGATCCCAGAGCGTTGGCGGCTTCTCCCGTCGAACCAGCACCTGTGGCTCCGCCAGCTCCAGCACTGCTGCCGGCTCCAGCAGAGTAAGCAGAGGTCGCAGAGTCGATCGCGATCGAAGCAGTCGGTTCTTCAACCGGCGGTGCAACAGGCTCGGGAGGTTTCGATTTCAACGCAAACTGGAAAAAGCACTCGAACTCATCCAGAACTTCGCGTTGGCGACTAATCGTAGAACGATGTGGCGTATCGGCTTTCAAACCGGCCCGCAGTTTCTGCGCTCGCTCAGGCTGTAGTCGCTCCAGGACCGCCTCGGCGACTTCATCGCCAAGCAGTTGCAGCAGTTCCAAAGTCTGTCGTTCGCGGTCCATTGTCCATCCGTGGACTTGGGGATTGATCAAATTATCATTTGTTCAGGCTGATCAGTTCAGATCGACTCTGGGCCTCAGGCCGCTCGCCGTCCTTCGTTGGCAGTGCCACCGGCATTCCTCGATCGCGGTACCGACGCATTGCCCGGAGTTGTTTCAGCTAAAGTATCAACACGGTTACCGGGCGATGGAGTCATCGGGATTGTTGGTTCCTGCTCGTTCAGCCACGCAGAGAGAACATTCGCGACGATCTCCGGATTAGCTTTCGCCTGTTCCGACAACGCCGCAAGTCGACGAGCATCAGCCAGTGGGATTCCTGGTCCGACAGTTTCCGTGATCACAATCGGCTTCATACGTTTCATCAGCATCATCCCGATGAGGAACGCCAGAGTCGCTGCAAGTCCCAGCGAGACGGACTGAATCAACGGCTGCCACTGCTGCCAGTTGAATCCAGGTGTAGCCGGGACTTCAACCTCTTCTGGTGCCAAAGGTGCCAGGACCACTTCGATCACATCCAGCCGTTCGTCCTGAATCCCCACTGCATTTCGCACAATCTTTTCGATCTGTTGCTGATCCAGAGTTAGTGCTGTGGAAGGATCTGCAGCTCCCCCGGCCGGCGGTGCCAGAGAACTGATATCAACGATGGCCGCTACGGACAGTCGTGTAATCGTGCCCGGGTTCTTGGTGACAACTTCTTCTGTCTTGGAATTCTCATAAGTCGTCTCGACCTGTGAATTCTCGTACTTTCCATTGCCATTGGTTCGTGAGTTCGGGTCTGTCGGGATATTTGAGCCCGTACCGGCAATTCCCATCGCGGGTGCAGGTGCCGAGTCATTCTTACTGTCAAGGACTTTCTCCTGAGTCTTCACGTTCGACTCAGGATCATAGACATCCTTCTTCTGAGTCATTGTGTCAAAGTCAATCTCCGCAGTAATCTGCACGATGGCTCGCACGCCGTTTATTTGACGCAGCAGGGTTTCCGCTTTGTTTGCCAGAGAAGCCTCAACTTTCTGACGATACATCAACTGCATATCAAGATCTGAGTTGAGTCCTTTCGTCGCGCTGAATTGGCGTCCGTTGGTGTCAGAGAGAGCAATGTTGCTTTCATCAAGGCCGGGAACAGAATTCGCAACGACGGTGATGATCGTCTGTGCTGTCGGGCTGGAGATGGAATCGCCTCGAATGGGTTCAATGACAACCGCGGCCGTGACTGGTGACTGCTCAATCGAGAACGGCGATTGATCAGGTCGGCTGATGGTGACGGTAGCCTCGCGAATTCCCTTAATCTGCTTGATTGCCTTCGCAATTCGTCGTTCCAAATCCTTGCGGCGACGATCTTCTTCAGTCCGCGGTGATTCGAAGAGACTGGGCCCGATCGATGATGCAGGCTCCTCTTCCGGGTTGAGCTGCCCCGCCAGAACCTGTCGAGCTCTGCTGACATCGCCGCGACCAACAGAGACTGCCGAACTGGACAGATTCAATTGATAGGCGATCTTCTCTGTGTCCAAGACGCCAGCGATCTCGATGGATCGAGTTGCCGTCAGTTGACTGGCAATCACGATGTATTCCGGTTGCGAAGCCCAGATCAGCGTCCCGGAAACCGCAGCGATACAAGCCAACGCCGCTGCAATAAACCCTGCCCGCTGACCAATGGTCCAGCGATTCCACAGAGTCAGCGCTTGTTCCTTGAGTGAGTTCCAGAAGGCCATGAATATTCTCCCGACGTATCTTTAACAGTGAGCGTTGTCGTATCTGCGATCTAATGAACAGACCGCTAGATCTGCATCCTCATCACTTCCTGATACGACGCGATGAGCCGATTTCGAATCTCCATCATCAGTCGAAATGCCAGGTCTGCTCTCGCCGTCGTCAGCACGACTTCGTGAATACTCTCCGCTTCCCCGGTCACCAGTTGTTTAACGCCCGTATCCGCTACCTGTTGCTGCTTGTCAGTCTCTTCTACGATGCCCTTCAGCAGGTCCGTGAAAGGCAGACCTTCGCGTGCCGACCCGTTGTCTTTGATTGACAACGGTACAATCGAAGGCGGCGTCTGAGAAAGCCCGTTAGGCCCGTAGAGTGACTGCAATGACATCAGCGGAGACCTCGCAGAAGCGACAGTGACTGCTCGGCCATCTGTCGGAATGTCTCAAGTGATTTCAGATTCGCCTCGTACGCCCGACTAGCTGTTACCAGATCCACCATCTCGTGCGAAATGTTGACGTTTGGCATTTTGACGTATCCGTTCGCATCCGCATGAGGATGGCTCGGATTGTGAACTGACGGTCCTGGTGTCGTGTCTGCAGTGATCCCCACAACCTCGACACCACAAAGGTCACCCACTTCATTCGCCCCGCCCCCCATCGCGTTCTCCATCGCAGCGGCGAATGTGACCTGCTTCCGCTGATATGGCCCGCCTTCCGGGGTCATCGTTGAATCAATATTCGCAATGTTGTTGGCCGCGATTTCCATTCGCAGCCGCTCTCCAGTCAGCCCGGACGCGCTGATCTCCATGCCCGACAGAATCTTACCAAATGCCATCACACGCCTCCTTTCATTTCAATCAGCCGCGGTCGCTTATGATCCCTCAATCGCCAGTCGCATTCTTTCGAGATGGCTTCCCAGCAACTGCACGTAAGTTTGCTGCAGCATGGCGTTCTTGTTCATCTGTCCAATTTCCCGATCCACGTCGACGTTATTGCCGTCCGCTTTTGTCTTGAGTCCGGGCGTCTCCACAATCTCCGGAGAGGCCTCCCTGAAGCCATGCCCCTGCAGTTCCTGAGCAAGCTGCGTCTCGAATTCAACATCCATGCGACGGTAGTTAGGAGTCGTCACGTTCGTCAGGTTATTGGCGATCACGCGCTGTCGCATTTCCGACGCTTCGATCAATCGCCCCAGCAAGTCAAATTGAGAATTAATGGACTGCATGATGAACCCTCCACGTCGGGTCGGTGAACCAGTCAACCGTGAAGTCTTCTGGAACGCTCCGGAATCATTCCGAAGCCCCATAGAAAGACCTGACTGGATCGGCATCGGCATGACCGGGGTGATCGCTACAATCAGAACATCCGGCAAAGTTTATCTGGCTTACCAATTCCCGAATCGCAAGGGTGGTGCCACTGCAGACTGAAGGGAATCATTCACAGCAACAGGCTTTCACCTGAGCTTTGCAGGTGATTCTGTTCCTGAGAGCGCATCCACGGGGCTGCCCTTCCTCCAGAGTTCGAACGGTATCTGCGTTAAACGAATGAGGCTGTTTGGCCAATAATTCAACATCTCGCCAGTGCCATTCCGTTCCCAAAGATGTATGGTTCTGTCTGAATTCCCATCGCCCCAGAACTTCCTTCGAGCCCTCTCATGCAGGTTCCGCTTCCTCCCGCTGCTTCTACAGAAGCTCGCAACAATGCATCTATGTCCATCGACAGCTTGTCCGCGCTGGAGATTGTGCAGCTCATGAATCAGGAGGACGCTCGAGTCGCCGCTGCGGTGGCCACGGAATCGACAGCGATCGCACAAGCCGTTGACCTCATCGCGCAACGCTTCCGCGCAGGAGGACGTCTCATCTACATGGGCGCGGGAACATCGGGCCGACTGGGCGTTCTCGACGCCAGTGAATGTCCGCCAACATTCAGCGTAAAGCCCGGTATGGTGATCGGGTTAATTGCCGGTGGCAAGGCGGCGTTGACGTCTGCGATTGAAGGAGCTGAAGATCGTCGTGATGAAGGAGCGTCGGATCTTCAGCAAATGGGATTAACAGCTAACGATGTGGTGATGGGAATTGCGTCCAGTGGCCGAACGCCCTACGTCATCGGCGGACTCGAGTACGCTCGCAGTGTCAGAGCTTCGACAATTGGCTTTGCCTGTAATGCCGGCTCAGCACTGATTCCGCTGTCCGACATCATGATCGCACCGATCGTAGGCCCCGAAGTTGTGACCGGCTCAACTCGACTCAAGGCCGGAACGGCGACGAAAATGGTCCTCAACATGTTGACCACCGGCGCGATGGTGCTGATTGGAAAAACGTACGGCAATCTCATGGTGGATCTGACAGCCACCAATGAAAAGTTAAAGGATCGTTCACAGCGCATCGTTTCAGAACTGACAGGACTCACGGCCAGCGCTGCTGGGGAACTTCTCGGTCGTTGCGATGGACAGGTGAAGACCGCAATTGTCGCTCACCAGAGGCAAATGACTCCCGATGAGGCTCGCGAAGTGCTGACGCATCATTCCCAGCATCTGCGACGAGCCCTTGAATCTCTCACATCGAAATGACCTGGCATCTCGGCGGCCCCGATTGGCGTTCTGTGCGTGCGATTTCTGGTCCAGCATTAACAATGTTCGTTAAGGCCAGCGTCCAGTACACCTGCTGGCTTCTCAGCCGGATTCCAGCTTTAATGTTCTCATCATGCTCGAGTTGCAAAACATCAGTAAATCATTTCCCGGCGTGCAGGCGCTGAGTGATGTTTCATTGACACTGGGACCCGGTGAAATCCGGGCGTTAATGGGCGAGAACGGAGCTGGGAAGAGTACGCTCATTCGTTTGCTGGCCGGGGCTCATCAGCCGGATTCCGGCACGATCAGCATCGACGGCCATGAAGTCCGGATGCAGCGGCCGCTGGATGCGATTCAGGCCGGTATCGGAGTCATCTATCAGGAACTGACTCTCCTGCCAGCCTTAAATGCCGTCGACAACATGTTCCTGGGACGTGATCGTGGTCACTTCTGGATTCCTCGTCGTCAGGAGCAACAAAGGGCCGCCGCAATCTTTAAACGAATGGGCGTTGAGATTCCTCTGGATGTCCCTGTCGGCCAACTCTCTGTCGCCCAGCAACAGTTGATCGAGATTGCCCGCGTGCTGGCTCATGACGTGCGCATCCTGATCATGGATGAACCATCAGCCGCCCTGACGCCTCCGGAGGTGGCTGGACTGTTTGCGTTGCTGCGAGATCTGAAGTCTCAGGGCATTGGGATCATCTACATCAGTCATCGGCTGGAGGAGATTTTTCAGCTTGCTGACTCTGTGACCGTCCTGCGAGACGGCCGACATGTGGCCAATTGTCTTGTGGCGGAACTAACTCGCAGCCGCCTGATTGAACTGATGGTTGGACGCGTCCTCGTGCGGGAGTTCCAACGCTCGCAGGCGGTGACGGGATCGACGGTTCTGGAAGTATCCGGGCTTAGTCGAGATAACGCGGTCAAGAACATTTCCTTTCAGATTCGCAGCGGCGAAGTTGTCGGCCTGACGGGTCTTGTCGGCGCTGGTCGGACGGAAACAGCTCGCTTGATCTTTGGCGCCGATCAAAAAACATCCGGAACCATTCGTGTCGACGGGCAGACCATCCATGTGAAATCTCCTGGCGATGCGATCGATGCCGGGATCTGCCTGTTGACAGAAGATCGAAAATCTCAGGGCTTGGTCCCCGCTCGCAGCGTCCGCGAGAACTTTTCTCTTGCCAGCCTGATGCGACTCCAAACCGGCGGTCTCATTCGACAGCACGAAGAGTCATCAGCGTTTGCTTCTTATGTGGAACGACTCAACATCCGCATTTCCAGTCAGGAGCAGCTCATTAGTCACTTGTCAGGTGGCAACCAGCAGAAGGTCTTGCTGGCACGCTGGCTCTTTCGCAACACGAAGGTATTTCTGCTTGATGAACCTACTCGCGGCGTCGACATCGGCGCCAAACAGGAAATTTATCAACTGATCGCCGACCTGGCTCAGCAGGGAAAAGCCGTGCTGCTGATCAGTTCCGAACTGCCTGAAATTCTAAGTCTCTCTGATCGAATCCTTGTGATGCGCCACGGTGGCATCTCCGGTGAAATCCAGAATGGTCCCGGTGTTACTCAGGAAGAGATCATGGAACTTGCGACAGCGTGATGTCACTGCTCGCCGTCATTGCGATTTATCCGTGTTCATCTGCGTTCATCTGTGGACAAAACTCTCTCTCTTCAAGCGCATGGCACGTATAGTCCCCCACACCAGTCAACTCAGAAAAACCCCAGCAAGCAAAAGGAGTCCACCAATAAGCAGAATAACCAGCAGCACACTCCAGCCTGCAATCGAGGTGGATGCTGTGACCTGCGGAGTACGTCGAACAACCTCGGCATACTCTTCGCTGAAGACAAAGTTGGCAGCGGGCCGAAGGATGTACCAGAGCGAGACGCCTCCCAGAATCGTACCGACCGGAACGAACAGGATCCAGATTCCGCAGGCGATGGCCGGAGAAACGCGTGCCGTAAGCTTCAGCCTTCGCAGTTGGAAGCCCGTGTAGATCTGCCAAAACCCGGCGAAGATCACAGCCACCAGAAACAAAGTTCTTAACGATACCCAGACACTGCCGCCGGTCCCTGTAAACGCATAAACCGTGGCCAACCCGAAACCAAACGAAACCAGGAAACCACCGAGGATCATCAGACCGGCGATGCTTTTGATGTTTGATTCACAGTGAATGAACTGCTGCCGGAAGGCAAGATGATCAGCCGGAAGATCGGGCAAGGTCTGTTCTTCCGGAGCGGCATATGGATTAAACGCCGAAGATTCCATCAGCAGTTACTCAGCTTC
>CAIXQV010000414.1 GCA_903921605.1 uncultured Planctomycetaceae bacterium
AGCCTCAGACGTCTCGAAGAATGAAAAGATCGGTTACCTGCCTGAAGAGTCGTATCTCTATCGATTCCTCAATGCCGACGAAACGCTCGACTTTTACGGTCGTCTGTTCAATATGTCGGCTGCCGACCGAATCCGCCGCTCTGACGAGCTGATCGAAATGGTCGGACTGGGTAAAGCTCGCCGTCGGCAATTGAAGGAATACTCCAAGGGGATGACTCGGCGTATCGGCCTTGCTCAAGCCTTGATCAATGATCCGGAACTTGTTCTGCTGGATGAGCCAACCAGTGGTCTCGACCCACTGGGTACACGCGAAATGAAAGACCTTATCCTGCGTCTGAAGGCCCAGGGGAAGACGGTTGTGATGTGTAGCCATCAGTTGGCGGATGTTCAGGACGTATGCGATCGCATCGCAGTGTTGTTCCAGGGCGAGTTGAAAGTTCTGGGCCGCGTTGACGAACTGCTGGAAATGCGAAACGAGACTCAGATGCGGACGTCGAGTCTCAGCAAAGAAGCGGAAGAGGATATTCGCAAGGTCCTCGAGAAACACAACATTAAGAATGCACAGTTCACCAGTCCTCGTGCAGACCTGGAGGAACTCTTCCTTCGTACTGTTCGTGAGAGCGGCGAGCGTCCGGGACGACGCTTTTCTGCTGAGGAGATTGCGGCTTCAGGGAAGGGCGGCAATGCCTGATAAAGCGGGTCGGGTTGCAATATGTCGAGCTGCCAGTTGATCGGTCGCTCAGGCCACTCTGTACGTTGACAGTCCCTGGCATTGCCTGTGCTGGACTGGTCCACTCCGTGATGTTTCTGCTGTTTCGCAGACTGTTTTGTCGGAACTGTGACTTATGGACTTTGATATCAGACCTTACAACCTTTCCAGCGCAGCCACGTCGTGGATGATGCTTGTTGGGATTTTGACGCTGATCTCCGTTGGATTGTCGTTCGTACTTTCTCTCGCTCGAAACGGAGGAAGTGGTGTGGCGATTTTTACCAGGGGGCTTGGAAGTTATCTGGGCGACCTGTTCTCGCTTTCGCTCGGAAGAATTTACGCATTAACGAAACTGACGCTGTTGGAAGCGATCCGACGCAAAGCGTTGCTCGTGTTTGTGGTGTTTGCGGTCCTGCTGATGTTTGCCGGCTGGTTTTTGACAGATACGAACTCTCGTCCGGAGTTGCAGGTTTCCATTCACGTGACATTTTTGCTGACAGCGATTGCGTGGTTGATTCTGCCAGCCGTGATCTTCCTGAGTTGCTGGGCACTTCCGGAAGACATTCGGATTCGCTCATTGCACACGGTCGTCACCAAGCCGGCTCGTCGGTTGGAGATTGTCATTGGACGTATGGCCGGCATGGGAATTGTCGCCTGCCTCGTTCTTGTGGTCATGGGCGTTATCGGAGCGGTTTGGATCTACCGTAAGTTGCCAGAAAACAGCCGCAGTCAGTTGACCTGCCGAGTTCCAGTGTTTGGGCAACTTTACTTCTTCGATGTGGACGGTCAGCCGGCCGCAACTGGTATCAATGTGGGTGATACATGGATGTATCGGTCGCACATCGCCGGTAACTCCAGAGCCCGAGCTGTCTGGATGTTTCGTGATGTCAATGAAAGTTCGATTGTGAGGGAAACGATCGGTACTGGAGATGAGGCCAAGACGGTCGAAGGAGTGAAGCTGGAGTGTCGATTTGAAGCTTTCAGAACGGTGAAGGGGTCGGAGAAAAGCGTTCTTCAGGGTGTTCAGGCCCAGTACACATTATCGTCCAATCCACGTGAAGAGGCATTCGGCATGTTGTCTCAGGGCGAAGCTCTCAGGCCAGTGGCAGATGCTTTGCGAGACGGCCAGTTCCGGAATGGATCCGAACGACTAAAAGAGCTGGCTACTCGCGTCCGCAGTAACCCTGACGAACTGCGTCCGGCGGACTATCTTGGTCTGCAGAACGGACTGGCCGTCGCCGGTGTTGTTTTAAAGGAACTTAAACTTCCTGCGTTGTTGCCTGTTCAGGAAAAGTTTGATGCCGCATCAAGTAGTGGCATCGCTCTTATCCGAGTTCTTCAGACAAACAATGCAACCGGGGCGACGGATAAGCCTCCGTATGCTGAGTTTGCAGAATCTCTGGAGACTTTGGCCGGAGGGATTCTGGAGAATGCCGACGTACTGCATGAATCGCTGCCAAAATTAGAAGTGCCGCTTCCGGCCTTCCACATTTCAGAGTATCACGAAGGTGCCGCAGAAAACATCACCGTGGTTCCACGCAAACTTCGATTTGCAGCCGACTATGAAACTTTGGCGAGGTTCCTGTCGGGCCTATTTGAGAAGTGGAGTGAAGAGGGAAAGCTGGTTGAGGGAAATGCAATCAGCTCCGGCCTTGTTGATAGCCTTCAGAAGGACGCTTCTGTATCTCCGCTCAATGCCGAGCTATTGGTGACAGTGCTCAACGAACAATTAACTGCGGGCACACTGAAGATCAGTGATGGCAAGTTGGCAGTTGTCGATGGTCGTCGATGGTTCGCCTTTTTTGATGATCTCATCCGCAAAGAGTTGCTGATCTCTCAGGACACTGACGGTTGGCTGATTGAGAAAGATCTCCTCACAGATTTGGTCTCCAATGGATTTTTGCGAGTTGAAGTCGCGTGCCTCAACGATCAAATGTACCTTGGGATGGCTCGCCCTGACCTGTTCATTCGCAAGCCGGATCGTTCGTTCCTTGTTGGATACACCAAGGCCCTCGTGAGCATTGCCTTGATGCTGATGCTGATCATTGTGCTGGGTGTTACGGTCAGTTGTATCGTGAAGGGTCCGGTCGCACTGTTCTTTACTTTGACCTTCTTTCTTGTCGGTCAGTTCTTTCATGAATTCATGATGAGAATGCTTTCGGGACAGGAACAGGGTATGGGAACGCTGGAGTCCGCAGTACTTATTGCTCAGCACCGAAATCCTCAGGTTGGTATGGATGTTTCATCCACGACTTCGGCAGTTCTTAAGGGGGCTGACAAAGGGCTGGAGGG
>CAIXQV010000415.1 GCA_903921605.1 uncultured Planctomycetaceae bacterium
TCAACGCCTCCAGCACAAGGAAGTTCTTCATCCGTTTTTTTAAGCTCAGACGATGGCCCCGAAACCAGTATCAAGATCAGCCATCAACGGCTACTTGTTTGTGTGTGCTTGCGTGGCAGCACCGTTTCTAAACACAAGGTTGTGCCAACTGGTCTCCGCAATTTTGATCGTACGTTTCCTGATGTTTGCAATTCAGGCCGCTGTCACGTCAGATGCTCGTCGCACTTTTGCCCTGGGATTCCTCATTTCGGCGTTGGCCTACTTGTCCTGTGTCTGGCTGGCGGATGAATTTCAACTTCGACATGGGATCGCTTCTCGATTACCAACGACATCGCTGCTTACTGCGCTAACGGAACCTCCCCCATCGATTTACCGTACGCCAACGAGTACTCGCGAAGCTCAGTTGAGGCATACAGCCCGGGAAAATGGGGCCGCTTTCCTGATTCTCGGGCAGTTGCTGTTCACGTTCGTTTTCGGCATCTGTGGTGGCAATTACGCCAACCGACTCACAAAAAACGCAATCAGCACGACGGTCGATGAGCGACGCCCCTGAAACCGCAAAACTCGTCCGAGTGCAAAACTGCAATCTATGAATTGAACAACCTCCTGTTGTATCACGCGCTTTCCTTGTGCTTCGGCAGGACTACGATAAGCAACGTGGCCAGCGGCCCAAAGAAGATTGAAGCAACCCACCAAAGTAAGCCGCTGCGATTTTTGGCCTGAGCCAGACCCGAATTAATCAGGGACAAAGTCCCCCAGCCGACGAAGAATTGTGGATTCTGCAACATAATAGTCACCGCTCTCTGTTCCTGTTTTTCCGACTTTGCTCGTAACGCAGCTCGGCTTTCAACGAAGACGAATATGAAAAAGATCAAAGTCGTTTCAAAAGTTGTGCTTGCAGGATTCCTCGTATTCGCCGGATCCATGCATTTCGCTCGCCCCGAGTTTTTCTTGAAGATCATGCCACCCTATTTGCCGTTTCCGATGGGATTGGTGCTCATCAGCGGTGCGTTCGAGATTCTGTCGGGGATTTGTCTGCTGATTCCGCGTTTGTCACGCGTCGCCGCGTTTGGAATCATCGCGTTGATGCTTGCTGTATTCCCGGCCAACATCTACCTGTTCCAGCATCAGGAGATTCTTCCTGCCCCGCCACTGGTTCATTTGCTCCGTTTGCCGATGCAGGCGGTTTTCATTTTGTGGGCATACTGGCATACTCGACAAGACCATGAGAAACTTCTGCGAGGCGGAGTCTCCACTTTGAGGTAGGATGGGCATTCTTGCCCGTCGCAGGTTTGTCGGACGAGAATGTCCAACCTACGTCTTTAGCTCTGACAGACTACTGCTCGTCTCTCGTTGTCTTCCTCTTTTAACACTGCTGCGGACCGAACTGATGTTGCGAACTCTGCTTTTACTGCTTGTTCTCATGACCTCGTTTGCACCTATTCTGGCGGCTGATAACGCCGGACAGACGGCGAAAAAGCTCGACACGACTGTTCGAGTCGAGATGAGCTATCTGCTGTACCTGCCCAAAGACTATGACCAGAAAGAATCATGGCCGCTGCTGGTGTTTTTACATGGCTCGGGAGAACGAGGCGACGATCTGGAGCTGGTTAAGACACACGGTCCACCAAAACTGATCGCAGAAGGCAAGGAGTTTCCCTTCATCGTTGTCTCACCGCAATGCCCCAAAGATCGCACGTGGGAGCCGATCGAACTGAACGCGTTGCTGGATGATCTGACGAAAAGTTACAAAGTCGATCCCGATCGCATCTGCATCACGGGCCTGAGCATGGGCGGATTCGGCACATGGGAATTAGCCGCGTTCGCGCCGTCACGCCTGGCCGCAATTGCTCCGATTTGCGGCGGGGGTGAACTTCACTGGACTAAAAAATTCAAAGATCTCCCTACATGGGCGTTTCATGGAGCCAAAGACATGGGAGTTCCCGTCGAGAGATCTCAAAAAATGATCGACGCGATGATCAAGCACGGGGGTACTCCGAAACTGACGATTTACCCCGAAGCCGAACACGATTCGTGGACAGAGACTTACAACAATCCCGAATTTTACGACTGGTTATTGGCTCAAAAGCGAGTTCCCGCCGCAAAATAGGTCCTCCTGAATCCGGGATGAGAACCTGCAAACAATCCCCAAAAGGAATGTCGAAGGTTCCTTACTCATTCGCTACATTCCGCGCGCTCGCCAGGTTTGCGGTGAATAGTTCTGGTCATTGATTTGGTCAGACCGCAGAATGGTCAGGATTCAGATTTTCAGTTCTAAAGGAAGACAAGCAGACAAGATGGCCAAGAAGAATTCCAGCAGTCGCAAGCCGGCTGA
>CAIXQV010000416.1 GCA_903921605.1 uncultured Planctomycetaceae bacterium
AATTTCATGGCCGTCAACGGTCAAAAACGAAACATGGACCGTCTTGCCATCAGTTGCTGGAGTTCCGGAAGCGTAGCTGTTCAGCTGGTGTTTGGTCTCCAGCTTTGACTTGGCCACTATCTTTTGCCACAGCATCTCGCCGTTAGTCTGATCGAGGCATGTCAGAATTCTTTCGCCTGTGGCTTCGTCGCAGCCGCTCAGAAAGATGCGATCATTCCAGATGACTGGTGACGCGTGACCGGTTCCTCGCAGTTTCGACTTCCAGACAATGTTCTCCCCGGTTTTTCCATCCCAGACGGTTGGAACATCAGTCTCAACGGACGTACCGTCGCCTCGAGGGCCTCGCCAGCATGGCCAGTTTTCTGCCAAGGCGGCGGAAAAAGGCAGTAGGCTGATCAAAATCAGCAGGAGCAAGCGAAGACGGCCGGGCCTGGGAAGGGCAGGGTGGCGACAGGCAGCATTCGCCTCAGCGGGGTGCTGCTCAGCTATTTCCGGGAAGACACGCGGGAGTTTTGAGGTCATCGCCAGGCCGCTTTCTGTGGCTGAATTCTGAGGCGGGTTGTGCATGTCAGGCACTTTTCGCTCAGTTTAGAGTTCCCTACGGATGACTGGTAGCGGTTATCGAGTCCGGAATCGTTCCGGATCTTCAGAAACCCGGTTCTCCCTGCGGGTTTGGGGGCAGTCGCAATCGCGAGTGGTTGAAGCGGTTTCGATGTTGTGTTACCGTCCAGGTTGTCGTGAATGAAGGTTCCAGACGTCCACAAGGTTCAGGAAAAACGAAGAACAGCAATGCACAAAGTTACCCTTTTGCCAGGTGATGGTGTTGGCCCGGAGATCGCTGAAGCAACACGAAAGTGCGTTGAAGCCACCGGAGTTAAGATTCAGTGGGACGTGCAGGAATGCGGCATTGAAGTCATTGAAGCCAAGGGTGGCGTGCCAGCCAGCGTTCTGGAGTCTATTCGTGCTAACGGCGTTGCGTTGAAGGCTCCGATCACCACACCGATTGGTAAGGGCTTCCGCAGCGTTAACGTCTACCTTCGCCAGGAACTTGGACTATACGCCTGTGTTCGTCCCTGCAAGACCTACAAAGGGGTCCGAACATTCTTCGAATCCTGCAATGTGGACCTTGTGATTGTTCGCGAAAACACGGAAGACCTGTACGCCGGTGTTGAATTCAAGGCGGGTGAAGCCGTTACCGAGAAGCTGATCGGTCAGATCAACGAAGTCGCCTCTGGCAAGAAGATCACGACCGGCCTGAAGACTACGGGCGTCAGCATTAAGCCGATGTCCATCGAAGGGACGACTCGGATTGCCGACTACGCGTTCAAATACGCCGTTGAGAATAACCGCAAGTCTGTGACGTCCATCTCCAAGGCGAACATCATGAAGTTCACCGATGGACTTTGGTACGACGTCACCCGCGCGGTGGCCAATTCTTATCATGCAAAACATGAATGGGCCGAGCTGGCGAAGAACGTAGCGCCATCTCCGGATGCGAATGCTGACAAACTGAACGCCGGCAACATTACCTACATGGAACGTCTGATCGACAACATGTGCATGCAGCTCGTGCAGAAGCCAGAGCAGTACGACGTTCTGGTGATGGGAAATCTGTACGGTGATATTCTCAGCGACCTCTGTGCTGGACTTGTCGGCGGACTCGGTGTTGCCCCTGGTGCAAACATTGGAGCTGACGGAGCCATCTTCGAAGCGACTCACGGAAGTGCTCCAAAATACAAAGGCCAGAACAAGGTTAATCCAACGGCCTTGATTCTTTCCGCGAAGCTGATGCTGGAGCATCTTGGCGAAGCCAAAGCGGCGGCGAAACTGGAGCAGGCCGTTGCGGAAATTATCGAAGAAGGTAAAGACGTTACTTATGACATGAAGGCCGATCGAAACGATCCATCAGCCGTTGGAACTCAGGAGATGGCGGAAGCCATCTGTCGCCGAATCCAACAGCT
>CAIXQV010000417.1 GCA_903921605.1 uncultured Planctomycetaceae bacterium
AGCCTTTACAGAGGAACCTGCTGCGGCCGAAGAATATCTCACCATCGGCGCTTCGCCGCGTGATGTCACTTTGCCGCCAGTCGAACTGGCCGCATGGTCGGCTGTGATGAGTGTTCTGCTGAATCTTGATGAAGCGATTTCAAAATTGTGAGGCTTCTGATGCCGGGCAGCATTGCTGCCCGGCCATCTCAAATCCCATATTTCAAATTTGAGATTTCAAATTCTGCCTACTCACTCGGGGCATAAAGCAGGCCAAGAATTCCGAGTCCATAAAACGTGTACTCCACGTCGGCCTGTTGGTCCCAGCTCGCACCTCGAAAACCACCACTTGGAAGTTCCAGCGATGTACCGAGCCAATGCAGAATCCTGTCCGGCGGAATCAGGTCGCGTCGCTTTAAATCCTGAGCCGTCAGTAAACCTGTGAAGGTCGACAGGCCGTCGGCAAATGGAATGCGAGTATTCGCCTGGTATCCACCTTCGGCGCTGACAACATCGGTCAGAAATCCGGTGACGTCATCCGCGATGTCATCATCCATCGCATTCAGTTGATTCAGCAGTGCAACGGCCGCGGCCGTAGGATTGGTCCCGCTGCGTTTCATCGGAGCAATCTCAACAAAGCCACCGTCGTTTCGCTGACGGTCGTAGAGAAACTGCACCATCGCGTTTCGCCTTGGTATCTTTCGTCCCATTAACTCATAAGTCAGCGCGACGAGGAACGACTGATAGGTGCTGCCGAGTGCCCCGTCTGTGGATTTTGCGTAGCCACCGTCGGCTGTGCGAAACTTCTCCACAGAAACGGTCACCTGATCCGCAAAGTCGGCCGGCGAGTGCTGCAACAGATCCGGGCCGCCGGAAGCCTGCACCACCAGAGCGCTGTAGAGCCAGCTCAGGAGATCAATCACCCCGAGGCTGAGCGGGTCAATCGCACCCAAATACAGGGCGATTCGGTCGCGGCAGTCAGTTTCCAGGCCGCCGCTGACCGCCAGGGCTCGCACGGCGAAACCCGTGTAATACAGGTCGGCGTCGCCTTCGCGGCCTCGAAAACCGCCGGTCTCGGTCTGCTGGCGGACCAGAAACTCCCGATGCCGCGCAAGTCGGTCTGGCGAGATCTCACGGAGGCCTCGGGAAACTCGGTCGGCTAATCGGAAAAGATACATCGAGAATATGTGGTTAAAGAAAATGGTCGATGCTGTTCGGCCCGAAGTCTGCCTGCTAAGCTGTTTCGCTTTCCCTCGGCCCGGCAGGACGTGGATCGGGACGAGGCAATGTAACCAGGCACAGTCCGGGTTTGCACCGTCGGGGTCGACGAATCCGCAGATCTGCAGCCCTTGTGCCGTCTTTGTTGAGACTGTCGATTCCTCATGGCCGGTTCCACCTCCGTTTCGACTTCATCGCCCGCAAAAAATGCTGCCGCTGCTCAGGACGAACTCGTCCTGGTCATGGACTTCGGAAGCCAGACTGCTCAACTGATCACTCGTCGTGTTCGTGATCAGAACGTGTTCTGTCAACTGGTACGCCACGACCTGACAGCCGATCGCATCAAGGCTCTGAACCCCAAAGGGCTGATTCTGTCCGGCGGTCCGGCCAGCGTTTACGGCGAGGGTTCTCCGAAAATTGATCCGGCGATTTTTAAGCTGGGCATTCCAATTCTGGGCATCTGCTACGGCATGCAGATCACGTGCTACACACTGGGCGGACGAATTCTGCCGGCTCATTCGCGGGAGTTTGGCCGATCCCCTTGTACGCAGTCCAGCACCGCCGTTGCCGGAAATCTTCTGTTCGACGGAATTCCGCAAACGTTTACCGCGTGGATGAGTCATGGAGACCAGGTCGAAAGTCTGACGGGCGATTTTGATCCGATTGCTTCGACTTCGACATGCCCAAATGCCGCTGTGAAGCACAAGACATTGCCAATTTATGGCCTGCAGTTTCATCCCGAGGTGACTCATACAGAATTTGGCGGACATCTGCTGGGTAATTTTGTCCGCAACGTCTGCGGATGCCAGGGCAACTGGAGAATTAGTTCGCTGATTGAACAGCAGAAGGAACTGATTCGAAAGCGTGTCGGTACCGATCGAGTCATCTGTGGTTTGTCAGGCGGAGTAGATTCGTCCGTTGTGGCGGCTTTGATTTCTGAAGCGATCGGTGATCAGCTCTCCTGCATCTTTGTCGACAACGGTCTGTTGCGAAAAGATGAACGCGGTCAGGTCGAAGAGCATTTTAACGGGCACTTCAAGACGGATCTGCATGTTGTTGATGCGTCGGCCCGGTTCCTGGGAGAACTCGCGGGAGTCTCCGATCCGCAGAAGAAACGCAAGATCATCGGCAAGGTCTTCATCGATGTGTTCCGCGATGAAGCCAAGTCGATTCCGAATGCAAAATATCTGGCGCAGGGAACTCTGTATCCTGACGTTATTGAATCGGGAGCGAATCCGGACGGTCCTGCGGCCACAATCAAATCGCATCACAACGTCGGCGGACTGCCGGCCGAGCTGGGCTTTGAACTGATCGAACCTTTGCGAGATCTGTTCAAGGATGAAGTCCGCCGGATGGGCCTTGAACTTGGGTTGCCCGAAACGATGGTCTGGCGACATCCGTTTCCCGGTCCGGGATTGGCCGTTCGCTGCTTAGGTGAAGTTACGGAAGAACGCCTGCGGATCATTCGCGAAGCCGATGCAATTCTGATTGAAGAATTGCACATCGCAGGGCTCTATCGAGACATCCAGCAGGCGTTTGTTGTGCTCTTGCCGGTTCAATCCGTTGGCGTGATGGGCGACGATCGAACCTACGAAAACGTCGCGGCAGTGCGAGCGATCCAGTCTGAAGACTTTATGACAGCGGACTGGTATCAGTTTCCTCACGAGGTGCTGGCACGAATTTCGACTCGAATCATAAATTCCGTTCGCGGAATTAATCGAGTGGTCTACGATATTAGCTCAAAGCCACCTGCAACGATTGAGTGGGAATAGTTCGACTCATGGCCAGCTTTACCGCAACCTCACCAATTTTGACCTGCGTGCCCTCCGCCCTCCGGACTTTTCTGGGCCGACCGGCCAATCTTCCGCAGATCAGCAATCCGGATCTGGAACTTGAGATTGTGAAGGCACCTCCGGAAGTGATGGTTGGTGAACGCATTGAGTTTCGGATTACGGCCTATGGCTTCAAGCAGCGGGCGACACACGAGTACCTGACGACTTCAGAGATTCTGATTCTGGAGTCTCAGATCGATGGTCCTTTGCGAGCATGGCAGCATGCTCAGAAAATCGAGATCGTCGGCCATGATAGTTGTCGGCTGATTGATGAGATTGAGTTTGAATGTCCCGGAGGCATGCTGGGATTTCTGCTGACGGAAGCCCGCATCAAAGAGTCGCTCGAAGAAGGCATGGATTTTCGTTACTCCACGCTTCAGGAACTTATTGAATCCGGGGCAATCGCTTGAAAAAGTCCGAATCATCGCAGCCGCCCACCGTCGCCATCGCTCTGATGACAGCGTTCGTACTGACTGCTGGTTTCGTCGCTCTGGTGTCTGTGGTTATTCCAGGCGTGCTGCTGATGGTTGTGGCGGGATTTGGCCTGCTGCTGCTCTTCGTCGCTCAGTATTTTCTGTGGGCTCGCTGGATGTTTCCAATCGTTCAGCGATGGGAGCAGGAAAAATCTGATGCCGAAACTTCCGCAGCCAATGCGACGCCTGTTGAGCACAAGTAATCGTTGTCGAGTGAATATTAATTGGACATCGCCATGTTCCCCCCTCTCCCCCATTTTTTGCGGATGCTGCATGGTGAAACAAAGCAGCATTCGCGCAAAAAAATGGGGGAGAGGGCCGGGGTGAGGGGGAATTTTTCTTCCGCTGTCATCTACGAAAGCCCCCTCATCCGGCCTATCGGCCACCTTCTCCCCCGAAGGGGAGAAGGGCATTCCAATCACGTGAGAAACGGTGATCAAAGAAACAACGTCAGTCAGTGCGTGCCTTCAAACATGGCGCTGTCCAGCTATGTCTGATCACGAATATCGATCTGACGCGCGCAGTCACTGGAGTCAGCAGATTTCTCGCTGGGTCCGGTTGGCGTGCCAAAGAGAAGTCCAGAGTCCAAAGCCTGGTAATGTCTCCCCAGGGTATGACTTCGCAGATGCAACGGTCGCTGACTTCCTCGCGTCTGCTGATGCAATTGCTGTTGTCATGGCAATGGCTTCCGAACGATCTTTAGGGACAACGATTCTCGATTGCGTCGAAGCGACTCGTCGCGTCGTCGGTCACAACACCAATCTGGGCATCATTTTGTTGATCGCTCCTTTGGCAACCGTACCTGTCGGCCAATCGCTGACCGATGGAATAGGTACTGTACTGAACGCTGCGACAGTCGATGACAGCGTTGCCGCTTACGAAGCCATTCGTCGCGCGCAGCCGGCGGGGCTTGGTGAAGTGAAAGATCAGGATCTGCTGCAAGCGCCGACTCAGAATCTGGTCGAATGCATGCGGCTCGCGGCTGACCGAGATCTCATTGCTGCTCAGTATGCGAACGGATTTCAGCAGGTATTAGGCAACGGTCTGAAATGGTTGGCGGAGGCTCAGCAGGCGATTGAGTCATCCAGCCTGCAGATTACGTGGCTTGCGGTACGATTTCTGGCGGAGTTTGGAGACAGCCTGATTGCTCGCAAATGTGGTCCGCTGATGTCGGATCTTGTGCAGAAGAAAGCTCAGGAGTTGCTTCGCAGTGGCTGGCCGCAGCGAAGCGATTCATCGGCCGACCTGGCAGATCTGGATGCATTTCTGCGAGCGGACGGCAATCGTCGCAATCCGGGAACCACCGCCGACTTCATCGCCGCAGTGATCTTTGCCGGGCTGCGTGACGGTCGAATTGTCTGAGGCAAGGAAACTTACTTCAGCAGTTCTGCAAACTGTTCCAGATCCTTACCGATCGCACTGGCTTGCTCATCGGTCAGCGGTTGATTGCCGAAACGCACCTGATTAAACGCCTCCGCGATTCGCAAGGGGACCGACAGAATTTCCGCAGAGGATATCTTCGCCTGAAATTCTTTTGTAGCTATTTGCGCATTCTCGAGAGCACTGTTGCTGGGGGATAGTTTCAGACCGTGACGTTCACACAGGGTACAAAAGCCCTCGTAAAAACGGATCACGGATTTCAAAGACTTATCGCGCGGGGATCTGATGTTGAGGAAAGAGCGACAGAATCTGCTCAGTCGCTGAAAAGCCTGAACACGAATTAAGCCTGCGATCGTGGCCAGCATCAAGAACGTTACGATGCCTCCCTGCCAGCTGACCCATTTCTCCGGAGAACTTGCAAGACCGACGGCCCATTGTCGAGCCGTTTC
>CAIXQV010000418.1 GCA_903921605.1 uncultured Planctomycetaceae bacterium
AATGCTTTCGGGACAGGAACAGGGTATGGGAACGCTGGAGTCCGCAGTACTTATTGCTCAGCACCGAAATCCTCAGGTTGGTATGGATGTTTCATCCACGACTTCGGCAGTTCTTAAGGGGGCTGACAAAGGGCTGGAGGGAGTGCTTAGAGTCTTCAGCAGTATTGTTCCGGACTTCAGTGTGTTTAATCGCGGGTCGTCGTTCGTTGAAAACGGATTTGATGTTCCGTTCAACGACTGCGTAGTCCCGGCTGTCGCTATTTTCGCTGGTTTTCTGATCCCCTGTGTCCTGATGGCGGGCGCGATGCTGAAGTTTCGCGAACTGGAGGCAAAATGACGAATCTGAATTCTCGCCAACGCAAGATGAGCTACGGCATCGGAATCATTCTGTTGCTGGGGCCGATTGTGTATCTCGGATTTCCTGCGGAGCAGAACGCTGCGGATTCCTCATCGGGTGGTCTCGGCAAGCTCGCGCAAATGCGACAGCAGTATGATCTGGGCGAAGCCACTTTGGGAAAAGTGGATCCATCCAGTTCTGCAATGAACCTGGTGTTGCTGGGTCTGCGTGGACCTGCGGCCAGCGTGTTGCACCTGAAAGCCATTGAGTATCAGGAAAAGAAGCAGTGGGCAAAGCTTAAGACAACAGTTGATTCCATCATTTTGCTGCAGCCCCATTATGTTCAGATCTGGAAGTTTCAAGGCTGGAATCTGGCCTACAACGTGTCACGCGAATGGGACAAAGTCGATGATCGATTCTACTGGGTCAAGGAAGGGATCAAATTCCTGAAGCTCGGGACAGATCGTAATCAGACTATCCCAATTCTCTTCCACAACGTGGGTGAAGTGATCTCCTCCAAGATGGGGATTTCCGATGAGAAGAAGTTTTTCCGCGTCTTCTTTAAGCAGGACCCCGATCCTAAGTTTGAGGTTTCTCCGGGGCAAAGAGGACCGGATCCTGCGATCAATGAAGAAGGCAAGGACAGCTATCTCGTTGCCCACGACTGGTTCGTCAAGGCAAACGAAAAAGACGACAACGATGATCTGATCGGCGTTAAGGGAATGACGCATGTCTTCTTTCGACAGGGACCTGCGAAGTCTCTGATCAACTATGCAGAGATGAGGACCAAAGAAGGAGCTTTTGGCGAGCATATCGCGGCCTGGGAAGCAGGCTTCAAGTCCTGGATGGAAGACTATGGTCGAGAAGATTTTCTTGGTCTGGATGATAAGGTCTACACACTTGCTCCGTCTGAAGAGGAGCTGAAGCAGCAGGCAGAGCGAAACGGCATTACGCTGATGGCACAGCGAAAGCTTTGGGAAGCCAACGTGAAGATGGTCAACTTCGATTTCTGGCGGCGATACGCCAGTGCCGAAATGGCTCCTGTGACGCTGACTCTGCATAAGACCTTCTTTGACGCCAAGCAACTTTACATGCAGGGTAAGGGCTTCGATCGTCTTGATCCTGCGTCAGGCATGACTGTGGCCTCTGAGGCTCAGGTAAAGCTTGAAGAAGCGATGCAGCGATGGTTGGAAGCGAAGCAGGAATTCTCGACGATGTATGAAGACAGCCGCTATGTGGATGAGGCGTTGCTGATCGTTCAGTATTGGCAGGCGATTCATCAGCAGAATGCTCGGCCGATCCCGGACGAATATCCACTCAAATCGTTGTGGGTTGAGAATTCCGGAAAGCACCTGGAAACTGAACGCGAGTTCCAGCGCGAAACGCGTGGGCGTAAGCTGCAGTAGAAAAAACAGATTCGATGTCCTCTGATTTGCAGTGAATACAATTGAGTCTGCAGTGCAGAGGTTTGCCTGAGTTCTCGCGGAGAGAACTGGTTGGGGAGTGTGACTGGTGGTTGCCGGGCCGATATTTGAACGCGAAGTTCTGACGACTCCGCGTCGCCTGAGTCACTACCTCATGCGATCCGGTTTTGTCGGTGCGTTGCTGATTTTGTTTTACAGCATTCGGCAGGCCACGATCGGATTTCAGGACGTCCTGTTTGCCGGCGATGTGGCGTCATTCGGTGCGTTGACATTTCGAGTCTTCGCGTTGCTGCAGCTCACACTGGGGTTGTTCTTTGCCACAGTGTTCTCGGCATCGTTGGTGACTCAAGAGAAGGATCGCAAGACGCTGATTCTGCTGCTGATGACCGACCTGCGAAATCATGAACTCGCGCTCGGCAAATTGTTCTCCAGCCTTTTGAATGTCGGCTTGCTCCTGGCAACATCCTGGCCAGTGTTTTGCTTTCTGAAGCTTCTGGGCGGTGTTACCTGGGAACAGATTTTCTGGTCACAAGCCATCGTCGGTGCAGCCACCTTGGCGGCCGGAAGCTGGGGTTGCCTTGTCGCCTTCTGGCGTGAAAAGACGTTTCAGACGCTGGCGATCAGTGTGCTGGGAGTCGTGCTCTATGTGTTGCTGACTCACAGCATCGGCGTCGCTTACTCGTCGAACATCGCACAGGCTTCGCCTTTCTTCGGACTTATGCAGGTCCTGGATCCTCTCCGTCTGGAAGTCTCCGGTGTGCTTCATGTCTCAGCCTGGCCAACCGTCCTGACGCTGCTTATGCTTTCCGTCGCACTTTCGACCGTGACTATTCTGAAGATGCGAGTTTGGAATCCGTCTCGGGAATTCCATCAGTCTGCTGCGGAGACCACACCGGGGTCTGAAACTGAGGATCTGACTCCGGCGGCTCCTCGAGTTCATCGCCATGTCTGGAACCAGCCTGTGATCTGGCGTGAAATGCGAACGCGTGCTTATGGCCGCCGCATGATCTGGATCAAACTTTCCTACGTATTGATGGTGCTGATGATCGCCGGAGTTGCGCTTCTTTCTGCCTCGAAGGATTCCGGCAGCGAACTTGTGCTGGGAATGTTGTCCGTTCCATCGTTCGCCTTTCTTGGTATCGCGATCTTGAGTTTGCTCCTGACGAATGCTCAGGCCGTAACCTCGCTGACTAACGAACGTGATGGAGGTACTCTTGAGATTCTGCTGGTGACCGATCTGCGTCCCCACGAATTCATCCTTGGCAAGATCGGAGGCGCGATGTGGAATGCTCGCGAAATGATTCTGTTGCCATTGCTGATGATTGTTGTGATGTCGCTGACCGGCAAAAGTACGGCGTTGACGGCAGAGAACGTCGTTTACCTGTGCATCGCCTACATTGTGCTGAGTCTGTTTGCGGTGGCTCTGGGACTTCACCAGGGACTGACTTATGAAAACTCGCGCCACGCGATCGGGCATAGTCTTGGGACGATGTTTTTCCTGTTCGTCGGGATCTTCATCTTCATGCTGCTGCTCGTTGAAGCTCGCTCTTCATTCGCGATTCAGTTGCAGAGTTTTATTCTGTTCATTGGATTCGGAAGTCTCGGGCTCTACTCATCGCTCACCTACCGCAACCCCTCCAGCGCGCTGACTCTGGCCTCGCTGCTGTTACCGTTCCTGACGTTCTACGCGATCACGGACTTTCTGCTGGGCGGCAATCTGGGTGTCTGTCTGTGGATCTGCGTCGCATACGGATTTACTGCCGTCGCAATGATGGTCCCTGCCATGAACGACTTCGACATCGCCCTCGGCCGCAACGCCCACGACGCCGCGTAACTGAAACGGCGACGGTCTGCCCTTCGGTGCAGACTTGAACGCGAATGACAGGTTGCTCGGCATTCCAGTCGATCATGATGTCGCGGCAATTGGCTTCGTCGTGTCTTCCAGATAAAGCAGCTGGTTCCTTGTCACTTTCCCTGAACGCTGCGTCAGCTTTTCAGATGAAAGTAGCAGTGAATGTGAGGCTGGCCGCGGAAGTACCAGACAAATTCAGGACCTTCGATCTGCCACGTGTCCCAGACTTTGTCTGAGCCGATGTCATACTTGTCTGGGAACCACGACACGTGAAGTTGATCTACCAGATTGCGTTGTTCGATGGACTGAACAGTCGCGGTCACATCATCTTCGCGAAACATCTTTAGCATTCGCTTCATCGTGTCGATCAGCAAGCGTTTCTGATCAGCACTCAGTGTTGAACAATCCAAACCCTGAGCCTGTGCCGGTGTCTGAATCACGGCGTCAGGTCTCTCACTGCGAGGTGCTGCGGAGACGAGACCTTTTGACTGCTGTTCGGTGGTCAGCCCCTGCACAAACTCGTTGAAGATTCGCCCCTGATACCAGTATGGGTTTCCGGGATGATCGGGCGATTCATTAAAATTGTCCTGCATGTTCTCTTCGGAGTGAGGATAATGGCCATAGAAAATGGGGGCTCCGCCAAACCCAAGGCCTTTGTCTGAATGAGCATTGCAGCGCCGAGTCACATGGTGGCCGGTGAAGATGAACTCAAAATCTTTGTCATCGGGCGTTCCAAAGAAACCAGCGGCCGGGGCGTTCTTGAGCTGCCCATATTGGTCGATCTTGACCTGCTGCTTGACCTCTTCGATGTATTCGAAGTTGTGCAGGGAATCGAAGATCTTCTGAATCAGTTCCTGCTGATTGCTGTCGAAGGTCGATGGGATGCGATAATCCGGATGGATATACCACCAGTTGCTGACATACTGACGTCTCGGATGATCGGACGGCAGACAAACTTTTTGCCGCTGCTCATCATTCAGACTTTTATAAAGCTGCATCGCCAGCGAATCTGATTTTGCATCCTCGGCCAGCAGTTGCGAAGTCCGCGGCGACCATTGAGTCATCGCCAACGCAGCCGCAGAAACACTCGCCCTCGCAAGAAACCCTCGGCGATTCAATTGGTTCATGGTGTTTCCCCTGCTTGTTCGATTCGCTGATTAGTGCTGAAACCACGCGTGATCATCGTACTATCGAAAGTTCGCGGAATCCAACGACGCGATGGGGATCTGGTGCGAGGTTGCTCGTTGGTGGGTTACTCCAGATCCTTTTCTTCTACCAGAGTCGTGTGACGGGATATGCATCAAAGGTGTCATCGGAGCTTACGATCGCGATCTCTTCCACTATTGCTTGAGCAATCAGCATTCGATCAAATGGGTCTTTATGGTGATACGGCAACTGCACGGTTGCTTCGGCATGCATGGGTGTGATTGGCAGAACGTTCAAGCCATACAACCGAACCGCTTCGCTGATGTATTCCGCCAGTGGATCGGTCAAACGATACTTGCCAATCGATATCTTAATGGCGAGTTCCCAATACGTGGCCGGACTGAGGAGCAAGTCGTTATCCGGATCGACGAGCAGTTGCATTCCCTTCCTGCTCAACTGAGGATCGTCCGATACCAGCCATAGCAGAGTATGTGTATCAAGAAGCAACTTCACGGCGTGTAATCCGCAAAGTCTTTCAGATGTTCATCGTCTTCCGCCAGAATAGTCAACTTGCCTTTCATCATGCCAGGAATACGTGGCGGACGAACCACTGACGTCGCCACCAATTTTGCAACGGGCTTACAGTCTTTCATGATCACGATGTCGTCGTCCGGCGTCAGCCCGGCGACCAATTCGCTCAATGTGGCCTGAGCCACATCCAGTTCCACATTCTTTGACATGGCGTTGTGTCCGGAAAATGAAGTCGGCTGATTCAGAGAGAGCAGTATATCCATGCAAGGCACCAAAGACGAGAAGAGTAAGCCAGGGAAACCCATCTGCGATCTTCTCGTGTTGTTCGTGTCTTTCGTGGCTCAAAACTGAGTTCAGATGCCCATTTGGACGTCGAGCAATCAATGACCAGCGTTTTGTGGAGCTTTTTAAAGCTGCTGCTTTGAAGAATAAAAACAGCGTGCCCGTGACTGAGTTCCAGTTGACACATCTGAAATAACGCACGAAAACGATTTCCACGTTCTTACTGCTGCAGGTCACTCAGCAGTGCTCTCTGCTGCAGCACCACGCCGCCTTTTTCGTCGCAGACTTGAAGGCGGATCACGGGTTGCTCTGCGGTCCAGTCGATGAGGATGTTGCCGTAGTTGGTGTCGAAGAATGTCAGGCCCACGCGATAAGGATTGATCTCATTGGCGAAACGAACTCCAGCCTTGGTCATATTGCCACTGGGGGCGTTCAGGCTGCTGCTGGTGACTTCGTACAACGGATAGCCGATTCCGGACTTATCATCGGCTTTCAGCTCGGCGAGTTCAGCGAGATGTCGGTCGCCGCTGATCATGACGATGCCGCCGGCTTTTGAATCGCGAAGCACCTTGAAGAGTCGCTCGCGTTCGTTCGGGAAGTTGCCCCACATTTCCCAGCCATGCTGATTCGAAAGCACCTGATAGCTGGAACCGATGACTCGAACTTCAGCCGGGACTTTGAGCTGCTGCTCTAGCCATTTCCATTGCGTTTCTGCCAGCACAGTCGCATCGTCATCAGTATTGGGCGCATAGCGGCCTCGATATCCATCGCCCGGTTCTCGTCCGTCAAAACCTTTTTTCAGCGGACTGCGGAAGTATCGAGCATCCAGCAGGATCACCTGAACTCGCTTGCCTTCCGGGCCGTACACTTTGGACCAGTAAATGCCTTCCTGAGTTCGGCGAGGATCGTCTTTGGCGACGCCCAGAAAATCCAGGAACACCTGCTGCGACTCTTCGCGCATTTCAAACTCGGCCCCGGAATCATCTTTGCCGTAATCGTGATCATCCCACGTGGCCACAACCGGGCAAAATGATTTCAGCTTCATAAACCCGGGCTGCTGGCTGAGCTGCTCATACTTTGCCTGCAGAACATTCATGTCCGCACTGTCGCCGTAGATATTGTCACCCAGAAAGATAAACAGCTCTGGCTTCCCGGCGACGACCGCGTCCCAGATCGGCTGTGGCTTGTCCTGCTTGGCGCAGGAACCAAAAGAGATGCGGGACAGAGGTTCCTCGGCGGTCGCGGTGCTGAGTAACGCAGCCTGATGTAGTGCGAGGCCCGGCATCCCCGTAACTGCGGCAATGCCAACGATCGTGGTCAGAACCAGTTTGCAGATGCTCTTCATCCTGGGACCTCATTCTTCTTGTTTTGTACCAATGAAATTTGTGTAGGGTGGGTCCAGCGAAGCGCTGGCCCACCAACTTCGATGCTGCAAAAGGTGGGCCGGCGCTCGCAATGCTCGCCGGTCCCAACCTACCTAAATTTGACCATCGCAATAATCAAAACGCCCGATGCATGTTGCCAGCGCCGTCGTCGACGTAGGGAAGCCATAGCAAAGCGATCCGATCAACCGCGGTGTCGGTTTTTCGAGGTGAGATTTCCAGGCTGTCGAACTTCATGACATCCGTGTCGAACTGATGCACGATCTCATTGGCCTCACCTTCGACGGTCGCATTTAGAGCTTCCCGCTCCTGCAGCAACGCCGCGTATTGCTCTTCCGCAATGCGAATGTCGGTGGATTCTGAGGCCATATTGGTGGCCGACTTAATCACAGATCCAGCCCGCGTGACGTTCGTCGATGTGCCCAGTTTGCGGCCAAATAACGCCCCGAGAATACTGGTGCCGAAGTTGACCGCTGTGCTGAGCGTCTTCTGAGATTTCTGTTGCTTCTCTTTCTCAATCTTCTGTTCTGCTCGCCGAATCTTGTCATCCAGGGTTCCGAACTTCGTGGCATACTTGCGACGCAGTTTTTCCACCAGGCGATCGCGCTCTTCTCGCGCGGCGTGACGCAGACGAATACGGAAGTCGTTTTCTGATTCACCGGGCTGCGAAGTTTGCTTCAGCTCTTCGCAAGTGAAGACGACCAGCTTACGGTCTCGGTAGAGATGATTTTTGATGGCTGTCGTCCAGCCGGTGTAAGATTTCTTCTGAGTCAGCTCGGTGGGCAGCTCACGGAAGGTCGCGTCGCCAAATTCGGGCTCTGGCAACAATTGCGGCACATCGGCTTCGTCCCATTCATCAGCTTCAAGCCATGGATCTGCAGGAATGGAATCGCCGCCCAGACGAATCAGCGTAACCGGATCCCACAGGTCGATGCTATTCTTTGCATCGATGAAATGGATACGCGTCTGTCCCAGCAACGCCGGTCGATACACAAACCGATCCGCCTGCACATGAGCTGGCAGGAAGAATTCGGCGATTCCCGGCGGCAAAACCGGTCTGGTCGGCTGACTGGGGAGTTCCGTGGCCGGAGCTGCAAAACGAGGAGCGACCGGAGCACTGCTCATCACCTGAGCCGTCGTTGATGGTGCCGGACTGTTGCCCTTCAACGGAGCCATCAGAGTTTCGATCTGCTGACGACTCACGGGCCCGCGAAGATACGACAACGCCCAGCGGCTGCGAAAGACAGTCGGAGCATCCTCATGCACATTATTCATCAGGAAGACTCGACTGCCCAAACCGGCCAGAGTCTGTTCCATCTGCTGGCGATCGAAGGTTGATCCCGTCGAAAGGGCCGCACCTTCGAGCCCTTCGAGAACTCTCATCTTGTCGCGTTCGGTCTGCAGCCGTCCCAGAAACCACGTGCCACAGTTCGACAGTCCTTTGTAGTCAAGGTCCACGGGGTTCTGAGTCGCCAGGACGCAACCCAGCCCGAACGCTCGAGCCTGCTTCAGCAGAGTCAGCATCGGCAGTTTTGACGGCGGATTCGCGGTTGGCGGGAAGTAGCCAAACACTTCATCCATGTAAAGGATTGCTCGCAGGCTTGATGTACCCGTCTGGCTCCGCATCCAGCTCAGCACTTCGTTCAGCAGGATCGTGACGAAGAACATTCGTTCCTGATCGGAAAGGTGAGCGATGGAGATAATCGCCAGGCGAGGTTTACCGGCTGGTGTCCACAACAGCTTTTGGATATCGAGCGGTTCGCCTTCGAGCCACGCGGCAAAGCTGGGAGACGCGAGCAGGTTGTTTAACGTCATCGCGAGTTTGAAGCGTTCGCCCTGCGGATAAAACGATTCCAGATCCAGAAAGCCAACCTTGTTAAACGGCGGTGCCTGAATGCTGCGAATCAGCGATCCCATATCCACGTTCTGACCACTGCGCCAGTAGTAATCGAGAATATTGGACAGCAGAATATGTTCACGACTGCTGATCGGATCGGCATTGATTTGCAGCAAAGCCAGCAGCCCTGACACCGCCGACATGATGCTCCCTCGCAGCGCGTCGGAGTCGGAGCGGACCGAATCATTCGGCGCATCGAATGATTTCAGGACGGTGATAGGTCGGCCGGCGTTGCTGGCGGGAGTGTAAATCTCCACATCCGCTGCGGCTTTGAACTTACGAATGCGTTCTCCGGACTGGCCCCATTCAGCCAGTCCATTTCGCCATGTGTCAGCGGTCTTTTTGGCGAACTCGGGAACCGTCATTCCATTGCGGCTGGCTTCCTGAGGATCAACCCATGGCTGAAAATCCTGTGGCAACAAATCGGGAAACGCGAGCATCAGATTTCCGAGGTCGCCCTTGGGGTCGATGCAGATCGCGGGTGTGCCATCGATGGCGGCTTCTTCAAGAAGCGCGAGACACAAACCGGTCTTGCCGCTGCCGGTCATGCCGACGCAGACGGCATGAGTCGTGAGGTCTTTAGCGTCATACATCACGACCTGATCGGGCGACGTGACACCGGTTTTCAGATCGTGGGTTTTGCCAAGGTAGAACTGTCCAAGCTTTTCGATATCTGTCATGGGATGCTTCGAAGTCGGGTTCAGAGGATCCAGATTAAGGCACACAGCGGCGCCGTTGTAGAGCCGAATGATAGGGGATTTGGTGAGTTCTAAGAAACAAACGTCAATTCTGGAAATCATTGGCCCGCGAGAGCCGATTGGCCGACGCATTCGTGGATTTCTGTAGGTCCTGCCTGCCGGGCAGGACTTCGCGGCTTGCCGCGACTTGACTGCATGCAATGAAACAATGTAGACGACAATCCTCGACGAGAGCGCACCCAGGGTTCGCCTGGCGGCGAAAGTGCTCTCCGGCAGAGGAGGACCTACTTGATAATCGCACTTGTTATCTAAGTGCAGTTTTCCGTTTTTCTGCACAATTCAGATTTGCCTGAAAACATGGTCGGGCACGGGCACTTCGCTCAGGAGAATTGGGCATAATTCGCTCTGCGGCTGTTTTCGAACGCCGAACATTCCTCGACATATTTGCCTTCAAAGGTTTCTCCCATGAGTCCTCGTCTATGCCTGATGTTGTCGGCTTTGCTTGGCATGTTGGCCGTCACGCTGGGAGCCTTCGGTGCTCATGGTCTGACGAACAACACCGGTGACGGCTATCTCGAGAAGAAGTATGCGGACATGGAGCCGAAGATGATCGCCGGCCAAAGTGTCCCGGCCAGTTATAAGTACTTGCAGGATTTCAAAACCGGCGTGGACTACCACATGGCGCATGCTTTGGCATTGGGGCTGACCGGAGTTCTGATGCTGCGACAACGATCACGCTGGCTGTCAGTAGCGTCGGTCTGTTTTTTCGGAGGAATCTTCTTCTTCAGCGGCTCGCTTTACCTGCTGGT
>CAIXQV010000419.1 GCA_903921605.1 uncultured Planctomycetaceae bacterium
CCGATGACTGGTTCCGGCTGAGTCGCGCCTTTGACGCGATCAATCGTCTGCATCAATCGAGCACCGCGGCCGCCGTAGTATCCTGTTCGGAAGATCTCCAGCTTGAAATCTCGCGCAGGTTTTGAAGACACCATGATGTCAATCTTTTCACCCGCGAGGACGCTTTGCTTTGAGCAATAGCCTTCAATGTTCCAGGAACGGCATCCTGCCCCGTCGACTTTGACTCGCGTCAATTGCCAGTCGATTGATCCCGGCAGTTGATTTTCCTTCTGGATGAGATTCTCTGCAAACGTCGACAAGCTGCTGACTATCAGCACAGCCATGGTCAACAAACAGCGAACGCTGAATTTTATCAGGGAAAATCGATGTTCGAAGCCGACAGGTGGCTCAGTGCATTTCGCGAGGTCTTTGGCCATGTTGGTGATTCCTTAGAGGCGAGTGAATGAAACAGGCGGGACGCTTGACGATGTGACGCAGAGTCCCGGATGATAATGTTCCGCCACCAAAATCTCCCTCATGGTCGAAAAATCGATTTCTGAGTCTCGCCTGTTGATTCTTAAACTGATTTTGTCGGCCTCAAGTCTTTGCTCTACCTTCCGTCAAGAAAGTAACTGCTGTGCTCATTTTCGATGCTCATCTGGATCTGGCTTTGAACGGTGTCGACTGGAATCGTGACATGCGATGCTCGGTCGACGACCTGCGTGCTCATGAACGTCATCTGGGAATGACCGAGGCCGGACGCACAGGAAGTACGCTCAGTCTTCCGGAACTGCGAGCGGCTGAAATCGGGATCTGCCTTTCCACGCTGCTGGCTCGGCAGGAAAAAGAGATCAATCATTCGTTTGGCTGGACGTCTCCTCAAACATGCTACGCAATGGCCCATGCTCATCTTGCGTGGCATCGTGCGATGGAACGCGCTGGTTTGATGCGGTCGATTAAAACGAAACGTGATCTGGCTCACCATATTGAGGACTATCGCAAGAACCCAACGACCGCACCGCTGGGTTTCATTCAGACGATGGAAGGTGCGGATCCCGTGCTGATTCCGGATACGATTGATGAGTTTTACGAGCATGGCCTGCGAGCCATCGGGCTGACGCATTATGGTGCTAATCGTTACGGTGGTGGCACGGCCTGCGAAGTCGGGTTGGCTCTGGATGCGATTCCTTTGCTGAAACGCATCGGTGAACTTGGTATGACTGTCGATGTGACTCATCTGTCGGATGTTGCATTCTGGCAGGTGCTGGAATACTTCGACGGCCGCATTCACGCGAGCCATCAGAATTCGCGTCGCCTGGCTCCATGGCAGCGTCAGTTTTCTGATGAGCAGTACAAAGCTGTGATTGACCGCGATGGTGTCATCGGGATGGCATTTGATGTGATCATGCTGCAGCCGGGCTATGTGCGTCGAATTACTCCTGCGACAGTGACGATGGAACGCGTTGTTGACAATATCGATATCGTCTGTCAGTTGGCCGGAAACACTCGTCATGTCGGAATCGGCAGCGACCTCGACGGAGGATACGGAGTTGAGCAGACTCCGGCCGACTTCGATCGAATTCGTGACCTGCAGCGTCTGACGGAAATGCTTTCAAAGCGAGGATACACGGAAGCCGATATTGCCGGCATCATGCACGGCAACTGGCTGCGATTCTTCAGCGAAGTTCTGCCAGATTAATTTTTTCAAGGTAACTCGATTGTCCCAAGTCTCTCCAATTACAGCCGACGAGTTCGTCACGAAGCTCCCTGACCTGCCCGAAGCCGGGCGCTGGCATGAGCTTCATGACGGCTTACCAGTGCTGCTTTCCGCGCCGGATGATGTCCATGGAACGATCGTTCTGAACCTGACACGCGCGCTGGCAACCTGGTTGCAGGGCCAGCCCGTGGCGACTCGAGGCTATGCGTGCCCGGGGATTGGACTGCATGTCAAATCTCAACCGGACACCGTCTACTTTCCGGCGATGAGTCTCTTCAAAGATGGGCAGCCGTTTTCCCAATTCGATCGGACAATTAGCTCAGAGGTTCCCAAACTGGTGATCGATCTGGCCTCGTCCAACGATCGCCGCACTGATATGCGTCTGCGGACAACAGCCTACCTGAAGCATGGGGTTGACGTGATCTGGATACCTGACCCATTCAAAAAAGAGGTTCAGGTCATTCGGCGTTCGGCCCACACCCTGGCCCTTGGCAAATGGCAAGTTCTGAACGGCGATCCTGTCCTCCCCGGTTTTCAGATCGAAGTTGAAAAGATCTTCGCTCAACCAAAGTGGTGGAATGGTGAACTGCCGGAGTTCTCTGTAGTACAGGAATAAGCTTGTGGCGGAATAGAAAATCCCGTCGGCTGAGCGACGGGTGTACAGTACACCGGTCGCTCCGCCGACGGGATTTTTTTTCCTCGCCGTGCCGCTCAACCTAAAAAGCCGTCGCCGCTACTTCCGCTGATCAAGCGCTACATAGTCGCGTTGAGTTGCTCCGGTGTAGATCTGCCGCGGACGGTAGATGCGGCTTGTGTCTTCGTCACGCTGTTCACGCCAGTGAGCCAGCCAGCCTGGAAGGCGGCCGATAGCGAACATCACCGTGAACATGTTCGTTGGGATGCCCATCGCTCGGTAAAGAATGCCGCTGTAGAAGTCGACGTTCGGATACAGTTTGCGGCTTACGAAGTAGTCGTCTTCCAGAGCGATCTTTTCGAGGTTGCTCGCAATTTCCAGGAGGGGATCGTTGATCCCCAATTCCTGCAGAACCTGCCCGGCCATCTTTCGCAAAATCGTGGCTCGCGGATCGAAGTTTTTGTAAACGCGGTGACCAAAGCCCATCAGGCGGAAGCCGCTGTCCTTATCCTTGGCCTTCGCGACATACTTCTTATAGTCATCTCCGTCTTCGTGAATCATCTGCAGCATTTCGAGCACGGCCTGGTTGGCCCCGCCATGCAGAGGTCCCCACAGTGCACAAATGCCGGCTGAGATTGATGCAAAGATGTTGGCACGACTGCTGGCAACGATACGCACAGTTGATGTGCTGCAGTTCTGCTCGTGATCCGCATGCAGGATCAGCAGCATGTTCAGTGCCTTCACCAGCACTGGATTGATTTTGTATTCCTCGGCCGGAACAGCAAACATCATGTTCAGGAAGTTGGCACAGTAGGACAAGTTATTTTGAGGATAAATCGTCGGCTGGCCAATCGACTTCTTGTAAGCATAGGCGGCGATTGTCCGCACCTTGGCGATCAAGCGCACAATGTTGACGTCGGAAATGTCGTCTTCTGTGCCTGGATAGTAAGTCGACAGAGAAGAAACCATCGCCGACAGAATCGCCATCGGGTGAGCGTTTGGCGGGAATCCTTCGAAGAACTTCTTCATGTCTTCGTGGATCATGCTGTGATAAGTCAGCTGAGCACGGAATGCCTTCAGTTGTTCCGGGGTTGGCAGTTCGCCATACAGCAGCAACCACGACGTCTCGACAAAGTCTGAACGTTCCGCTAATTGCTCGATGGGGTAACCGCGGTAACGCAGAATGCCTTTGTCACCGTCGATAAACGTGATCGCACTTTTGCAGGCACCGGTGCTGTTGAATCCGGGATCCATCGTGATCGCGCCGGACTGAGCCAGCAACTTGGTGATATCGACAGCGGTTTCATTTTCCACGCCGCGAATCACCGGCAACTCGTAGGATTTACCGTCAAGAGTCAGACTGGCCGATGACATAAATTCGGGTTCCATTCAATCATGAGATACTTCCCGGACGCAGCGCCACTGCCAACACGGGAAAAACGAACAGGTTCTCGCCTTGTTCTGTGCGGCAAACGGTATCACGAGAACCGCAAAAGTAAACTCACCCGCGTCGGAACATCTTTTCCGAGATTGGAATCGTGCAGGTCGTCCGGAATACACAGGCGGGGCAGAGTCGCCTGTCCCGCCGACAAAACGCTGTTTCCACTACCAAAACCGCTCATCTGCCCGTTATCATCGCGAAGTTCCATGCGGCCCCCAGCGGCCGGCGCGGCGAGTTCAGGCGCGATCTTTCGACACGATCTTCCGATTTGAAGGACCCGAGAATGGCGAATCGACCAACTTCCGGACTGTGCATTCCTTCTCAGCACGGGCTTTCTCGTCGCGGATTTTTCTCCCAGGGAGCATTTCGGGCCAGTGCGATGGGTGGCGTGGCCGGTTGCTTTGCCGCCGACATGGGCCAGATTCACGCCCTGCGTTCGGAAGAAATCGCGGGCGAATTGAAACGGCAGGACAAGCGAGTCATCCTGTTGTGGCTGGCCGGCGGTGCCAGTCAATTCGAAACGTGGGATCCCAAGCCTGGTGCCAAAACCGGAGGCCCATTCCGCGCGATTCAGACGAACGCCACCGGAGTGCAGATCAGCGAATTGCTGCCGGAGCTGTCACAACGAATGCAGCACACCGCCATCATTCGATCGCTCAACACGAAAATTGCCGACCACGGTCGCGGCGCGGATCTGATGGAGACGGGGCGTCTGAAAGACCCAAGCATTCTCTATCCGGATCTGGGCGCTGTGGTCGCTCGTGAACTGGGTCGGCTGGAAAGCAAAGTTCCGGACTATGTGTCGCTCTACACATCTACGGAAGGACGACGCAAAGGGACCAGCGGTTTTCTGGGCGCGCGGTATGCTCCGATGTTTCTTTCCGAAAGCATGATTCCGCCCAATATCGTCAGGGCGGAGTCTCTCCCTGAGATCGATCACAAGGACCGCGCAGCATTGCGCGATGCATTGGGCCGACGTTTCGCGAGTGCTCGCCGCAGTGATTCTGTCGACAGCCAGAACTCCGCGTATCAACGTGTTCATGGCCTCATGGCGAGTGCTGAGCTATTCGACATCTCAAAAGAACCGGCCGATGTGCAGGCCCGATACGGGCCGACTCAGTTTGGCCATCAATGTTTGATTGCTCGCCGACTGGTAGAAGCCGGTGTTCCGTTCGTCAAAGTCGCTCGAGCGTGGTGGGACAGCCACGGTCAGAACTTCGAAACTCATCAGGAGCTGTGCGCCGATCTGGACCATTCCATGTCGGTGCTGTTGGATGATTTGGAACAGCGCGGGCTTCTGAAGAATACTCTGGTCATCACACTGGGTGAGTTCGGAAGAACGCCGCAGATCAATTCGAGCCTTGGACGCGATCACTTCGCCAGCGCGTGGAGCTGCAGCCTGTCAGGGCTTGGCATTCGAGGCGGCGTGGCCTACGGAAAGACGGACCCCGAAGGCCACAAAGTCGTCGAGGGTGAAGCGTCGGCGGGAGACTTGTTTGCGACGATCCTGACGGCCCTTGGGATCGATTACAAACACGAATACACCGTTGGCGCGCGACCTGTTCCGTTGGCCGATTTTGGTTCGGAGCCAATCGCGGAAGTACTCGCGTAGGTCCGGCTGGGGTAGAGAGTACTATGTTTTTGTCGTGCGGAAACGCATTGACAGAAAATCCCATTCAGGATTCTGTTTCTGTGAGTGCTGAGCTTCCCACTCGGAGTTAAACAACACGGCCATCTGATCGTACTGGTCGACGACCTGCCGACTGGAGGACAAGAGTTGTAGCTCGGATTTGCAGCCTGCTTTCGGAACAACCCACCGAGCTACTTTGTAGTTCAGCCAGCGAACTTCTGTTTCGGTGTCATATTCGGACTGCAGACGAAACTTGACGACGTCAAACTGCAGTTCACCCACCGCCGCGAGGATCAACTGTTTGACTGAAGTACTCGGAGTCTGAAAGACCTGAATCGCACCTTCCTCAAGCAACTGAGTGAGACCTCGTTCAAACTGCTTGCGGCGTCCGGTGTCCATGCAGATCATCATCGCAAAGAACTCCGGAGAGAACTGCGGCAACGGTTCAAAGTGGACAGGAGCCCCTTCGCAGATCGTATCACCTAACAGGAATTCGCCAGGATTGACCAGACCGATGATGTCACCCGGAAAGGCTTCATCCATCGTTTCTCGTTCCTGTCCGAACAGCTTGTGCGCACGCTTCAGGCGTATCTTCTTGGCAGTGCGAGGATGATAAACTTCCATCTCTCGGCGAAAGGTCCCCGAGCAGACTCGCACGAAGGCGACTCGGTCACGATGTTTGGGATCGAGGTTCGCCTGGATCTTGAAAACGAAGCCCGAGAACTCCGGACGAGCGGCAGGAATTAGTCCTTTGTCACCCATCCGATCGCGCGGCGTGGGACAGAGTTTCAGGAAGCCTCGCAGGAATTCTTCGACGCCGTAGTTTGTTAACGCACTTCCGAAGAAGACCGGAGAGACTTCGCCCGCCAGAAAGCGATCGCGATCATATGTCGCGCCAGCGGCTTCCAGCAGCTCGACTTCTTCCCGCGCCTGCGCGACGATGCCCTGCGGCATGTTCTCCGGATCAACTTCCGACAGCGGCATCAGCTTTGACGCGAGCCGGTGAGTGTTGTCGCGTGACTCAAACACAAACGCGTTGCGGGTGGCCAGATCAATGACGCCTCGAAAGTCGAAACCAGTGCCCAAAGGCCAGTTAACCGGAACAGGAATAATTCCAAGTTTGGATTCGATGTCTTCCAGGATCTCCAGTGTCTCTTTGCCAGGACGATCCACCTTATTGACGAAAGTGATCACCGGAATTTTGCGAATCCGGCAAACGTTGAAGAGTTTCTCTGTCTGGCTTTCTACGCCGTTGGCGAGGTCCAGCACCATCACCGCGCAGTCGGCGGCAACCAAAGTCCGATAGGTATCTTCGCTGAAGTCTTTGTGCCCCGGAGTATCCAGCAGATTCACCTGACAGCCGTCGAATTCAAACGTCAGCACGGTCGAGCTGACGGAGATCCCGCGTTGCTGTTCGAGTGCCATCCAGTCGGATGTGGCGGACTTCTGATTCTTGCGACCGCGAACAGCTCCCGCCGTCTCCAGCATCCCGCCGTACAACAGAAGTTTTTCGGTCAGAGTTGTCTTGCCCGCATCCGGATGCGAAATAATGGCAAACGTTCTGCGGCGAGCAATTTCTCGCGCGACTACGGGATCAGTGGAGCTCATCGGGATGGATTCAGGATCTGGAAAGGAATGGACCGAGTCCGGCAGCAACATTTACTGTCGGAGTGATACGGTTCAGGCACGGCGATTACAACCGCAATCTCAACGTGTGCCTGACGTGTCTCAGAGACGGTGGTTCGGCAGCAGTCAATTATTCAAAGTCGCAGGCACATTCCATGTGCCGCAACTCTGAGAACTCGGTGGATATTCACAAGTGGCGGACGACACTCAGAGTGCGCCGGCTACTTTTGAACGGTGTTGGTAGTCAACGAAAGAGTTCTGAATGAAGAAAGACGAGCCATGGTGGGGCTCGTCTTTCAGGAATTCAGAAGAATTCAAATCACTGCCGAAACTTGAGGATCACAGCGACGCCTTTCCGGTATTCGACATGCGATTCCGAACCTCTTTCGAGCGTCCGGCGGGAGCTTGCTCAGTCTTAACCGCGTTGCGAATCTGTCCCTGAACAGCACTGGACTGCGGAAGCTCAGTCAACCCGGTTGTGTTAGCAGGAACCCGTCGCGGCTGCTGCGGAGGCATCTGCATCGGAGCTGGTTCCGGTACAGGTGCCGATTCCGGCATCGGTGTACTCTGTTGAATCGGCTGAGTTGCAGGAGCACTCGGCAACAGCATTGGACTCGATGTCGCTCCTGAATCAGAACGAGGAGGAATGCCGTCAACAACTCCCGGAATGTGTGGACGATCCGGACTGCTTTGGCTTTCCCACGCGTTGATCGCCGGACCACCCGT
This sequence comes from uncultured Planctomycetaceae bacterium, assembly GCA_903921605.1. The sequence continues at coordinate 7,754 of CAIXQV010000419.1, forward strand.
GAACTCCGCCGGAACAGCATCGACGTGCGTGTTGTCCAGAGCGTGAGTCATCGCTTCGCCACGTCGCTTTGCATCGTCGTAGGCCGCTGGATTCCACTGACCTTCCGCCAGATAAATCGAATTGGCCTGAAGCAGAGTTCCCTTGCGGAAGTTCAGCTCCGTGATGGCCTTGTTGTATTCAATGATGCTGCGGAGGTAGCTCTGACCAGCATCTCGACTGGTGATTTTTGATTCGAGCACTTGTCCCAACGAGATATCGTCCCGGGCTTCATTGATCGCTTCTCTGATGCTTTTTGTCTCGGTGAAGTCCTCAGCTACGGCAACCCTCTTTGCACCGCTTTCAGCCAACAAATACCAGCGGTCCATTTCCAGAATCGCATTGTTCAGCTCGCGAGCAATTTCCTGCTCCTGTTCCTGCAGCACTGACCGCGCTTTTCGGAGCCGGAGTTCATAATTACGCACTTGAGCACGAGCCAGTCGCAGTCCAAGAGGCATGGAGAACTGGAGACCAGCACCCCAGCCGGTGTTGTCTCCCTGAGTAAGTACCTCATAGGCACTGGCGTAACCAGCATCCGTCACGCCATCATCATCTTCTCCGCCCAGCAGCTTGTCGCCGAAACCATTAATACGGTATTGGGAGACGAGATCCAGTCGAGGTCGAGAGAGATTTTTTGCGGCAATGAGCTGAAGTTCCAGACTTCGAATTTCCCATTTCTGCCGTCGCAATTCAGCGCGATTCGCAAGCGATTCCAGCAATGATGATTCCCAATTGGGAATCAACGGGGCTTCCGTGGGCTTATCAACTGGTGTCAGGAAGTCCCCGTCGTTCAGCGGTAACCCTAACAGGCGACGCAGGCGATACTCGGCGCTCAGCACATCGGCCAACGAACCTTTCATGCGTGCGTCAGATTCGTAAAGCCGATTGGCGGCCTGAGCTTCTGCAGCCCCTGCTTCTCTACGAATGTAAAGATTGTCGCGAAATACGATAATGTCCTTGAATGTCTGAATCTCAGATTCGTACAACTGCAGCGCGAGATAAAGATCCCAGTACTTGGTTTCCACATCGCGCACCAACGTCGTCACGGACTGTTCGAAGTCAACCAGCGAAATGTCCGAGTTGATTCGTGAAATCAGTACGCCCTGAGACACACCGCTCACACCGCGAACGCCCTGAGCAATTGGACCGGCGATGCGAGTAAACTCGGTGCCACCACCAGCCAACAACGGCTGACGATACTCAGCCTGAATCGATCCTGTGTAAGCTGAGGGAAACAGACGCTGGAGATTGTTTTGGCTGTAGTTCCAGTCGTGCTGAATCGCGACAGTACCGGAATTAGCCAACGCCTTTTCAAGGCGAGCCTGGAATTGGCCGGTGTCTTCGGCCAGGACATCTCCGGCGTTCAGACCAAGATTGGCGGTGTTCTGTGGATCTTCCGATTTGCCGGCCTGCAGATTGGATGTAAAGATCGGATCGAAGTCCGCCAACGCTGCGTCAACACCGCGATTTCCGAAAAGGAAACTGGTATCCTGAATTGCGGCATCGTAAACCGAAGCGACTCGGGATGGGTTGGCTAGCAGAGCATTTCCGGGCGACCCGAAGGACTGGTCATCGCGAAGAATCGTGGCATTGGACAATGCCATCTTGATGCATTCGTCCAGTTTAATATGCCGCTGAGAGACTTCTTCGAGACTCGTAATTCTGCGTGGTGCACGAAACAGATTGGGATCACTCTCGCGTGCTTCGGACTCGGTTGGATACTCGATTGACGTCGCATAATCCCGGTAATGTTCGACCGTCTTGTCTTCACCGATCAGGTATTGCAGCCTCGCACCCGGCCCGGCGCAGCCCTGACTCAGCAGTGCGGCGAGCAAAACAGTCGCCGTTGATCGCTTCCATCGGGTCGTTTTCACGCGGACAGCCTCCTGCAGGCACAGACTTCATGTCTTTGATAAGTTCCGACGCCATTCTTGGTTTTGCGTCGAGCTTCTTTTCTGGTTCCCCACCCGGCAACAGCGCAACGTGCCCCTGTCGGGTGATCTCCTAATCGTTATCGTCAGAACAATCGTCAAACTTTGCCCAAACTTCCTGACAGGAACCATTGAGCGGTGCTCAACCTGCCCTTCGGCAAGTATCGCTGTTCGGAATGGAAACCGGCGGATGCTGCTCGATCGCTTCACGGATCGAGTTTCATTAACATCCCGACTCATCGCAGCGTGCTGTGGCAGACTCGCGAATTTGCAGGGATTTTTCGGATTCCAACGGTCGGGCTGACTTCGGATCAACGATCATGGGGACTTCGACTCACGATAATCCCGGGCGGATTTTGGGTTCTGCCGAAGCGGTGATCACGGAGGCTGGCTGACGGTGAACCCCGTCAAACAATCAAGACTGGCGTGGAAGGAGCCTTGGTGCCCATCGAACGACAGTCGGACAAGAGTGTCCAACCAACATCTGGAACTTGAATTTTGGAACGATAACAATGGAAACAGCCACACTCCCCATAGTGACCAGAGAAACGCTGAAGCCCGGCGAAGTTCTCTGCAGCTACTGTACGGCGCGATGCTGTCGCTACTTCGCGATGGCAATCGATACGCCGAAGACCTGGGAACAATTCGACAACATGCGATGGTACATGATGCATGGCCCGTTTTCAGTCTTTGTTGATGGCGCGTCATGGTATCTGTTGATCCCGGGTGACTGTCAGCATCTGCAGGCCGATCATATGTGCGGAGCCTACGACACTCGACCGCAGATCTGCCGCGACTATACGACAGACTCCTGTGAGTATGACAACGATGGCGTGTACGATCAGTTGTTTGAGACGCCCGCACAACTGTGGGAGTACGCTCATGCAATTCTTCCGGCTCGAGCGCGCCGTTCTGCCAATGGCCGTGTCTCACTTCCTGTGTTGCAGGCAAACTAGTGCTTCGTCAGACCAAAAAACACAGGTTGGACATACTTGTCCGACAATCCAGCGACGGGCAGGAATGCCCATCCTACCCTCATCAAATCTGAATCAGGTTCACCATCGCAGCCGTCATGACGATGCTTCTTTCGGTGCCTCAGTTCATCAGGTCTCGCCCTTATCTAATTCGATTGGCTTCCTCTCGTGTCCGACAAGAAAACTCAACGCATCAAACCTCAAACCCTGCGTGGTTTCCGAGACTTTCTGCCCGATCAAATGATGGCGCGTGAGCATCTGATCGATATCGCTCGATCTGTGTACCGCAGCTACGGATTTGCTCCGATCGATACACCAGCGCTGGAGTATGCGGAAGTTCTGCTGGGCAAAGGGGGAGAAGAATCCGACAAGCAGGTTTTCCGCTTCACTGATCAGGGCGATCGTGATGTTGCCATGCGTTTCGATCTGACCGTCCCACTGGCTCGTTTTGCCGCGCAATATGTTCAGGAGCTGGGCGTTCCGTTTCGACGTTATCACATCGCTCCTGTTTGGCGTGGCGAACGACCGGCTCGCGGTCGCTTCCGTGAATTCATGCAGTGCGATTTTGATACGATCGGCACGATGAGCAATTCGGCGGATATCGAAACACTGTTCGTCATCAACGACCTGTTCGAAAAAATCGGAATTGAGCGGTTTACGATTCGTGTGAACAATCGCAAGGTGCTCAACGGGCTGCTGGAAAAGTGCGGCCTCGGTGAACATGCTGTCGGCATCCTTCGTTGCCTGGATAAGCTCGACAAAATCGGCCGTGATGCAGTCGCCGCAGAAATGGTGGAGCGAGTTGGTATCACTGCGGCCGGCGCTTCACAGGTTCTGGATATGGCTCAGTTGAAGGGCACTCCCGATGAAATCCTGCGTGGCCTCGACGGAATGCTGGCCGGAAGTCAGATTGGTGAAACGGGCGTGAATGACCTGCGAGAACTGTTTGCCTCGGTCGATGCTTGCGGCTGGCCCGCGGGCCGAGTTTCCCTGGATGTTTCGATCGCAAGAGGTCTGGATTATTACACCGGGACGATCTACGAAACTCTGCTGGGGGATCTGCCGGAAATTGGCAGTGTCTGTTCCGGAGGCCGCTACGATAATCTGGCCGATCTGTTTACGGCTCAGCAACTTCCCGGTGTCGGTGCGAGCCTGGGGCTGGATCGGATGCTGGCCGCACTTGAAGAACTGGGATGCACTCAGAAGGCTACAACACCGGCTCCGGTGCTGGTCACAATGCTCGATGCTGGCCGAGTCTCGGATTATCTGCAGATTGGTCGCCGTCTTAGAAAAGCCGGAATTGGTACTGAGGTTTATCCGGAAGCGAAGAACATCGGCAAGCAGATGAAGTATGCGGATCGTAAAGGATTTCGACTGGCGGTGATTGCCGGCGGAGATGAATTTGCGGCCGGTCAATTTCAGGTGAAAGATCTGCAGAACGGCACTCAGGCGTCGGTCGCGGCTGCAGACCTGATCGCTCATATTTCCGCTTTGCTTTCACCGCCAAAATAGCTGATAACAAAAATTGACTGAGCTGAACAAACAAGGCTGCAGGTTGACTGCATTCAGACCGTTGGAATAGTTGCGCACTCATGGTTGAAAATCTTCCCTTCGACACCATTCGCCATAAAGCTCTCACGATTGACGGCTATTCGCGAGCGGCCGTTCAGAGCTATTGGCGCGTTCAGGAGCTGAAGCTTGGTTTTGAACTGGGAGCAAGCCCCTGGAACTTCATGGGGACTCAGGTCTTCCTTGTGACACACGGTCATCTGGATCATCTGGCCGCGCTGCCCGTTTATGTCGCGCGCCGACGCATGATGAAGATGGATCCCCCGACGATCTACCTGCCGGAAGCGATTGTTGACGACGTATGGCGTGTCGTCAAAGCCTGGCAGAAGCTGGATCGAGGACGCATGATGTGCGAACTTGTCGGCGTGAAAGAGGGCGACATGATTACGCTGTCACGTGAGCATCGATTTACCGTATTTCCGACAAAGCACACGGTGCCCTCCGTCGGCTATATCGTTTACGACGTCCGCAAAAAGCTGAAGCCCGAATACCATGGCCTGAAGGGCGATCAGATTCGAGACCTTCGCATGCAGGGCATCGACGTGGCGGCCGAGACACTGACTCCTTTACTGTGCTTTACCGGCGATACGGCACCGCAGGGACTTGATGCCCATCCTGATGTTTACAAGGCGGAAGTGCTGATCACAGAGATGACGTTTTTTCGTCCGGAGCATCGCAAGGAAAAGATTCACAAGTTTGGCCACATGCATCTCGACGACATCCTGGAGCGCGCGGAGAAGTTTCAGAACGAGCTGATCATCCTGGCTCATCTGAGTACTCGTACGCACGAAGCAGAAGCTCGCCGTCGTCTGGAGCAGGTGCTGCCGGAGTCCCTGCGGTCACGTGTTAAACTGTGGAACTAGTCTTGCAAACGAGCGATGTTGATAGTGGCTACGGCAATCAACAGACGGCCTATTTAGCCGTTTGACGGCAAGCCGCAGGCGTCGTTATCCCATTTCGCCTATGCCTTCGGCTCGCCGTTAAACGAGAATGCTCAGTGCGAGGCGGAATTAACACCCTGCTACAAGAGACGCCGCTTCAGCAGGTGCGTTGCCATGAACTCTGCTCCCTGCTGCATTGTTTGTCGAAGAGTATTGCGACAGAATCCTTCGTGGAAGGTTTCAACCGAAAAACAATATCAGCGAGCTATCACACATGACAGCGCAGGACAGTGCTTCAGGTCGGGCCCCGGCCATAACTGACTTCTATCGGTCGTTTCTGAGATTTCGAATTGACCTGAATATCACTCAGCCACGCACGGTCAGCCAACCGCCCCCCTTTACACTCAACAATGCTCGGTTTCCGCTCGAGTGCGTTCTTCGACTCACACAACCGGAAGATCTGGGCGGAAAAACGACTCAGTATGTTCTCGGTTCTTCGTGCAAAGCCGAGCAGGTCCATGTAACCGAAAATGTCTGGCACGATCCCGCCGCAGATATGTGCCTGGTTGCATCGCCGGAAGAGTTTCTCGTCATCAAAAGCTGGGACCGCAACAATCGCGGTGTGATGCTCAGCCCGCCGACACTGGGCGAACAGCCCGAACGTCAGGTGGGCCGCTGCTCAGAAGCTTTTACGGCCCTCAATCTGACGCACAAGTTCGCTGATGCCCGATTGTTGACATCCACAGAGGCGATTGTCGATGCCGTGCTGAATGATCGGCCGCTTGTTTCTCAGACGGAGTATGAGCTGGAGAATGGCACGCACGTGTTTCTTGAGTACCCTGTCAAAGTTGTCAACGCGAGCGAGCGTGAGATGTTTTATCAAGTTGATACAGGGCCTGTGCTGATTCCCGATGTCACCTCGTTCGACGGCGTTCATGAGATCTCCATGCTGCGGCAGGCCTTTATGGCTCACAATACGCTCAACTGCACTGAGATGCTGATGAATGTGCCCACAACGATTGGCGGTGGACTAAGCGTGAATCATTATTCGAGAGTTGTAAAGGTGCAGGCAACCAATCGTATGCTCGTTGTAGAGTAGTCTGCTGGTGTCGAACGGCAGAGTGTTCATCAGAGTTCAGTTGAATGCTGGCTGTTTCGTTTGGTTGCGAAAACAGTCTGGCTGACGCAGCACTCAGTCACAACAGCAAAAAATCCCGGCGTCTTGGTAGACGCCGGGACTTCAGGATTATGCGGACGATAGACGTCGTTACAGAGGCAACGTCGGGGTTTCTAAGCCCCTTATCTATTCCTCGGGCAATGTGTCGCGGTCGATGCCGTATTTCGCCCAGATGCTTCGTTCCCAGGCGATCGACGCCGGGTTACTGACAGACCCGTTCAGCATCTGCTGCACGGCGGTGCCGTCAAAGCCAGCCTGTTTGCCTTCGGTCATAAACTGCTGGCGCAGCACGTCGTCGTCAGCAGAACGCTCGACCGGCTGGACCACGTAGAACGTGCTGAGATCTTCTGTTGAGACGATCCCGACTTTATCATTTTCGATCTCTTCAAATACGGTCTTCATGAACTTATCACCAGCAAATCGAATGCTGCCGCCGACTTCATCATTGAAGCGAACTTCGGAACGACGCAAAGTTGGACGCTGCTGCATAAAGTTCATCTGTGGAGTAATGGATTGCTCCATCCATGAAAACGACTGAGTCTGGCGAAGAGTCAACGCGGCGGAATCAGCCTTGCCCAATACTGTCTGGCCCTCAATGGACCCCGGCATATCCTTGCGTTCGCCTTCAGGCTTTGCCAGCCCTTCGCTAACAAGCTTCACCAACTCTTCAGCTCGCTTCTTAACAAGGTCACGGGCCTCGATACGCTTCCATGCCAAAACTACTTGATCCTTAATTCCTGGATCTTCCAGCTTTGGCACGTGAGTATCAGCGAACTCGACAATCCACCACGCAAAGTGGACTTCGCCGCCATCAAGGTCGAAAGCATTCTTGACGCTCTGATTGCGAACAAACAGGTTTGTATCGTCAGCCATCGTCTTGGGGAACATGCCAAAGACCTGTTGAGCAACTGTGGCCCCAGCCTGCATGAACGGATTCTGCTGCGGCTCGGTCGCTGCGCCGATTGGATACGTTTCACCTTCAGCCAGATCCTGGAACGTAATCAGTGGCGTTTCGACAAAACTGCAACCATGCTTAGCTGCTAGTTCCTTCATTCCTTCATTCATATCTTTCGCGTAATCACGCATCTTTTCATACAGGGCTTCATCGGAGATATCACGGTTTTCGGTGACAACGGCACGACGAACACTGGCTCGTTTGGCTTGCAGAGCCTTCAGATCTTTCATGACCGCCAGCATTTTCTCATCGAGACTGGTGCGAACCCTCTGGTCCAGCAACTGATCGCGAATTTCGCTCTTCAGGTCATCATCCAATGGCTGGTATTCCACTTTTGGAATAACAAAATCTGGCTTCGTGCTGTCCTCAGTTGCCGCTTCTGCTGCAGGAGCATCCGCAGCTGGCTTTGCTTCTTCCGCCGGAGCAGCAGGTGTCTCGGCTGCTGGAGCAGCAGGCGTTTCTGCTGCTGGAGCAGCTGGTTTTTCTTCCGCAGCAGCCGGAGCCGCTGGCGTTTCCGCTGGTGCAGCGGCAGGAGCTTCCTGTTTAGCCGGCTCGGCCGCCGGTGCAGGTTCTTCTGTCTTCGCTTCGTCAGCAAACGGCAGGCACTGATCAGCAGGAGCTTCTGCTTTTGGCTCTTCTGGCTTTGGCTCTTCTTTCGGAGCTTCGGCTTTTGGGGCCTCTGCTGCAGGAGCTTCAGAAGCTGGCGTCTCTGGCTTGGCTTCTTCTGCCTTCGGTGCATCAGCACCTGGTTCCGCCGGAGCTGGATTCTCTTTCGGAGCTTCCCCTTCTGGAGTCGCTGGGGCACTGCCTTCTGGAGTCGCTGGGGCAGCACCTTCTGGCTTTGCAGCCCCTTCCGGAGCAGTGCCACCTTCTGCCGGCGGCGTTGCAGAATCCGTCTTCTCTTCGACCTCAACCGGCTTCTTGTACAATCGCTCTTTATTCTCGTTGTAATACGCTTCTACTTCTGCATCGGTCGCAGCTGTCGTTGCCTGTTCAACGGCCTTGTATCCCAGCTCAAGATAAGCCAACTTGGCCTTCTGTGGCTGGCGGAACCCGGGAGAACCCGGCTCATCCATGTGAGGAAACTTCAGACGGTTTTCAGCGAACAGTTTGCCGACTTCAGCATCGGACGGGTCCGGAACTTCGCTCGTGAAAGCGTCTACATCCAGTCGAACTGCATTTAATCGCTGGCTGACCTTAGTTCGCTTATAAAGTTCGTAGTAAACCTCCGGCCCCTGAGGAACGGCCGAGAAGTGAGGATTCAGATGCTGGTAAGCCATCTGAGCTTTAATCTCATTGCGGAAAGAATCCACCAGTTCCGCTTCGGTCACAACTTTACCACTGAAACTGAGACCGTTGCGAATCTCCGCAAACATGGCCTTTGTCAACTTATTGTCGGTCCGCTTGTTGATGTAATCAAACACCATCCGGTCCGTGACAACGATCTGGAGTTCATCAGCTTCGGCTCGCATCAGCTCGCCGAAAGTCATGTCGTCTTCTACGTTTCCGCTGTAGAATTGGAATTGAGGAGCGAATCGGCCCATTCCCGGGCCAATCGTCTTTTCGAACGCCTGGAACATGAAGCCGTTTGCGACGTTTCGCTTGAGCATCAGGTCGCCAATACGACGTTCGTCGAAAGTGCCCAGGGTGGAAGAGCGAATTACGGCGTTGGCCGGGCTGATCAAATCCGGAAGCACAAAACCGCAGACTCCGCCGAGAACCGCGCCCGCAATACCATATTGCATCCAGCGTCCAGCGCTGACCCCTGCGAATGCGAAAATGATTCCACCGAGAAGGACGCCCAGCATGACAAAATGCGAGCCCTCCTGAGAAAACACAGCATCAAGGGTGAAAGCCATCATCGAAAGGATGACGACTGCCACCATCCACACGTGCTGATTTCGACGAAAGAAAGTAAATGGAGAACTCATGTCGGGACGCTCGTACCGTTTGGAGGTTTCTTGTTCTGACCTTCGACCTGATCACTTGACAGAGGTCTGAAGAATGTTTTATCCCATCACGCGAGAACCGACGGGAGTCGCGGATTCTAGCCGTCGGGAGGGGACAGACAAGGTCAACTGAAGTCCGACTTCCCCACACTTCAAGGATGAGGCACCCCGAAGTTTCTTGACTTCTTTGCCTGACACTGTCACGTTCCGTCCTCCTTATCTGAATCTCAAGCTTCTCGAAGCCTGCCGTTCCTGTCCAGTTTTGAAACCAAAGTTAGTCGTTCATGGCATCCCAGAAAAAAGCACTCGTGATCGTCGAATCGCCCGCGAAAGCCAAGAAAATTGCAGGCTTTCTGGGCGACGATTACATCGTTAAGGCCAGCATGGGC
>CAIXQV010000420.1 GCA_903921605.1 uncultured Planctomycetaceae bacterium
AGATAACCGCTGACATACCGCGCGGGGACTCCGAGAGATCTCAGCATCGCGATTTGCAGATGCGCGAAATCCTGGCAGACCCCGCGTTTCAGGCGGAACACTTCCGCGACAGGAGTATTCACCGTCGTAGCCCGACTGTCGTACACAAAATCGTGATGAATCCTGGCCGTCAGCTCGCGAACGGCCTCCATCATCGGCCGTGAAACGGTAAACGACTGCAGAGCATACGCCCGCATCTCCGCATTCCAAGTGATCCTCGGCGACGCAAACGCAAACTCTATTGCATCGCGATCATCGTTCTGAACATGCTGCTTGATCGTCGCCGCAATGGACTCCCAGGCCGCAGAACAGCTTGCGGGAGCAGTGTTAGGCGGACGAACCGTGACCAATGTTGTCGCGGTCACATCCAGTCGCTGATAACCTTCATTGAAGGAAAACGCATGCACAGGATTGCGAAACGAATCGACTCGTCGAGTCTTCACGGACGGCTCTGGCAAGATCGTCAGCGAAAAGCTTTCGACAAACTGATGATCCACCGGCCGAAATTCCAGCCAGGCCTGATTGTGACCAATTGATACGGCTTCGTGGCCCGCATAACTTGTCTTGTGGGTGACTCGATATTTCATTGCGAGCCTCCCGCAATGTCGGTGATCTGTCGAGGTGTCCCGGAGTGCACCAGATACTTTCGTGTTAATGTGTCAGACAGAACCGACATTGTTTCTTCAACCGTCTTGAGCGTACTTTGCACACTGCGCGGCGTCGGTGCCGATAGATCATCAGTCGTCAGCATTCGCACGGCATGAGCGGCATCCATGACCAATCGCATTTCTTCCGACCGTAACGGGCGAGCTTCATAACCCGGAAGACGATCCACATGCTGCACCAGCCGTTCGATCTGATAGGCCAGTGATCGAGGATTCGTTTCATCTGTAATCGCAAGGTCCAGCACGGCGTTTCGCTGCAGATTATCCCGGTAGCGAAACCGATAGGTCATCCGCACATCCAACACTTCCACCAGCGTCTTCAGCATCCCCGGCGATGCTCCGCCACGTTTAATCTCCGCGGTCAGCAGCAACCGAGCCGTCGCGCCAGCTCGTTCAATACATCTCCCCAGTTCCAGAAATCGCCACGACGGACCTCGATTCATTCCGTCCGCGATCAATCCGCTGACAGAGGCGAGGTCGCCAATCAGAGAATTTGAAACATTGACCACGTCCGCCAAGTCACGCCAGTCTTTCGTCTGCGCGGTGCGAAATGTTTCGGCGGTGACGTTGATCCGATGCCAGGTATCCGGACTAATCCAGTCACGGACCAGAGAGGCCAGTCGAGTCAGATCGCGAACTGTTCGAGCGAGACCACCGTATTCAGTCGGATCGAACATCGCGATCGGCAACGCTTCCGCCAAAGTCGGAAGCTGAGATTCCATGCCATCCACGACAAATCCCGGCTCCAACTGCCCCTGCTCGCTCAGGGCTCGGGCCAGAAAACGAATCTCGGTCAGGTCCACATTCCCTTCACCGACCAGCCGTTCCGAAAGCGCTCGAATCAAGCGGCCCAGAAAGTCACAGCGATCGATCGAACGCCCCAGCCAGAACAGGTTGTCTGCGACACGGCTTGGAAACAGAGCACTCGTCCGACGAAGCTCCGCTGGTTGGTCCGTTGGAGCCAG
>CAIXQV010000421.1 GCA_903921605.1 uncultured Planctomycetaceae bacterium
AACGCGATATCGCTGAGCGTCATCCAACACATCCGCACGGAAAATCTCAGCACCAAATCTTGTGCTGATCGCCGATTCCCCCGTGGACAAATTTGTGTCGATGAGGGACCATATTGAAAGTTGATTCTCCTGTCTTCTGGTTCTCGTGAGATCCTGCGATGTTCTCTCGCTGTGTTTCTACGCTGCTATTCCTTTCGTTGTTGTCTCCTGTGGCTGACGCATTTCAGCCCCCGGCGAATCAGGCCAACGCGGTTCCTCCGACCGGGCGAATTCCGCGTGGATCGGGACTGATTGATGCGCCACCGGTGAAAAACACCGATCCACGACGAATCGACGATGTAAAAAAATCCGCTGCGAAGATCGATGAGCTGGTTGAGGCCAACTACAAAAAGCATGGAGTGACTGGGAACCCTGTCGTCAGCGACGAAGTGTTTTTTCGGCGAGTGGCGCTGCATCTGGGTGGACGCATCCCGAAGCATTACGAGATCGTCCGATTTCTGGGCCGCGATGTTCCTGACAAGCGGTCTGCTGCCATTGACGAATTGCTCGGGGAGGGGGATTACGTCAGCCATATGTTTAACTACTGGGCCGATATTCTGCGGCTCCAGGATCATCCGATTAACAACAATCAGATTGCTCAGCCTTATCACGAATGGATCAAGAAGTCGCTGGCGGACAATACGCCGTATGATCAATGGGTCACGCAGATGGTCACAGCCGAAGGCCGAATCTGGGATAATCCCGCCGTCGGTTATTCAATGCGTGATTCCGGGATGGAGCTGGACCATGTGGACAACACGGTTCAAGTGTTCCTCGGGACTCAGATCGGGTGTGCTCAATGTCACGATCATCCGTTTGATAAGTGGACTCAGAAAGAGTTCTATCAGATGGCTGCGTTTCTGTATCCGACACAGACTCGCATAGGAGCTGGCGACAAGAAGCGATTCCCCGACGGCAATCCTGTCGAGCGCGTCCGCAATGAGATGAAAGCCATTGACCCCAATTACAATACCAACGGGGCCTTTGGTCGCATGCTGAATGCGAATCTGTTTGAGGTGAACGAAAACCCCGGACGACGTCTGAAATTGCCTCACGACTATCAGTATGACAACGCGAAGGCGAACGATGCTGTCACGGCGAAACCGATCTTCGGAGCCGAGGTAAAGATCAACAAAGGCGACTCTCCCAAAGCTGTGTTCGCGAAATGGCTCACTTCCCCGGAGAATCCTCGATTCGCTAAGAACATCGCCAATCGCATGTGGAAGAAAGCCTTTGGCGTTGGACTGATCGAACCCGTGGACGACATTCGTGACGAAAGCGAATGCTCCAACCCGGAACTGCTGGATTACCTCACCAGTGAGTTGATTCGCCGTAATTATGATGTTCGCGAGCTGCAAAGTATCATCTGCCATACTCGAACATGGCAGCGAGGTGCTCAGGTGCGAGAAGTGACGGACGAAGGACCTTATCACTTCCCGGGACCGATCTTGCGCCGTATGACTGCGGAACAACTCTGGGATTCACTGTTGACCATGGCCGTGTATAACTTCGAATCGTTTACACGCCCGAGGACAGATGGACTGGCGAAAACAGTCGGACTGGATTTGTCCAAAGCGACTGCGGAACAGGTTCGCAAGGCTGCCGAAGACTACGAGGCCAACTTCAGCACCACTGCTCAGAGAAAGCTGACTCAAGCCCGAAACTCGTACAAGAATCGCACCGTCCTGGCTCGCGCTTCGGAATTGCCGATGCCTTTGCCTTCGGATCATTTCCTGCGTCAATTTGGACAGGGAGACCGAGAACTGATCGAAGCCGCCAACACCGACGGAAACGTCAGCCAGATTCTGGCGATGCTGAACGGTGAGATTACTCACATGATGCTGGAAGCCGGCTCGGTCATTTTCGATGACACGGTGAAGGCAAAAACTGTCAACGACCGGATTGATGTAATCTTCCTGACCATCTTGTCTCGCAAAGCCACAACAAGCGAAGAGACAATTGCCAAGGCGGAGATCAAAGACAGTGGCAACGCAGGATACGGAAACGTGATCTGGGCTTTGATTAACACAAAAGAGTTTTTGTTTATTCAGTAAGAGGCACAGTGTCTGATTTATCGGCGACCAACTTCCTGCCCGGGTGTCGCTGAGATTACAAAATGATTCCAGAACGAGCGGCAGCTCGCAATGATGGGTGTTTCTATGAAGTCACTGCTTCGCAAATCTGATGAGGTAACTCGCCGAGAACTGCTGTCGTCGATTGCCCGAACCGCGTTGGGTGTGTCGATTGTTCCGTTCGCCAACCAATTGATGAACACAGTGGCTCTCGCTGGGCCCGCTGCCGCGGCCGGCAAGGCGGAGCACATTATCTACCTGTTCATGAGCGGTGCCATGAGCCATATCGACACGTTCGATCCCAAGCCGGGCACAGAGGCGGGCGGTGAAACGACCGCTATTTCCACGGCCGTGCCGGGCTTAAGCATTGGCAATCATTTGCCGCTGCTGGCGAAGCAGATGAATCGCACAACGCTGATCAGGTCCATGACAACGGAAACGGCCGCTCATGAACATGCTGTGTACCTGATGCGGACCAGTTATAAGCTCATTGGGTCCATCCGCCATCCGTTTCTAGGAGCCTGGCTGACTCATGTGGCCGGTAAGAAAAACGCCGATATGCCGGGCTGTGTCGTCGTCGGCGCGGCGAATCGGCATCCGGGGCAGGGATATCTTCCTGCAGAAACTGCACCAGCACCGGTGGCGGACGCCAAGGCCGGTTTGCAGAACACAAAGCCTCCAAAGTATCTGAAAGAGGACGACTTCAAAACTCGCCAGCGACTCATCACGAAATTCGATGCGACGTTCCGCAGCAAGTATGAGTCCAGGGAGACGGAAGCCTATGTAGACTACTACAAAGAGGCGGTCAAACTGCTGAAGAGTCCTGATCTGGTGGCATTCGACATCAGTAAAGAGGAAGAATCCGTCCGCAATACATATGGGAATCATCGAGTCGGCCAGGGATGCCTCCTGGCTCGGCGGTTGATCGAAAAGAACGTGCGGTTCGTCGAGGTGGAGTTTGGGTCATGGGACCATCACAACGACATTTACAGTGCCACAAACGTCATCGAGCGGACTGCTCAACTGGATCAGGCCGTGTCAGCTTTGCTGGATGATCTGCACACGAGCGGGCTCATCAGCAAAACTCTGGTGGTCCTTGCCACCGAGTTTGGCCGTACGCCTCAGATCAATCAAAACGCTGGTCGAGATCATCACCCCGCTGCGTTCTCATGTTTACTGGCTGGTGCCGGGATCAAAGCCGGGCAGCTCATCGGAAAGACCGATGCGAATGGTCGCAATGTCGAAGACGGCAATGCTCTCCCGCAGGACCTGAATGCCACCATCGGCGCAGCCTGCGGACTTCCGATTGAGAAGGAGTTCAAGTCCGATACGGGCCGTCCGTTCCTGATTGCAGACAAAGGCAAGGTGATTCCAGGAGTACTCAGCTGACAAGTCCGCGAATCAATGTTCTGTTTGTTTGCTCCCGTAATCAATGGCGTAGTCCAACCGCGGAACGCATCTTTCGCAATGACTCCCGTATGTCGGTCAGGTCGTGTGGCCTGAGCGACAGTTCGCCTCGCAAACTACGAGCGGCGGATCTGGAATGGGCGAATGTTGTGTTCGTGATGGAAAACAAACACCGCTCACGAATTCTGGGCTCCATGTCCAATGCGCTGGGCCAGACCCCTTTGCACGTGCTTGATATTCCCGACGACTACCAGTTTATGGATCCCGAATTGGTTGATCTGCTTCAGGAGCGAATTGAGTCTTACTGAACGAGCACGAAGCGTAGGCTGGGGCGTCAGCCGGCGTCTGGATGGTTCCATGACGCGAATGATTGTCTATGTGGAGCTTTGCGGCTCGACTTCGATGTCTCAACCAATGAACAGCACTGTCGCAGCCGTTGGTTGTGTCAACGCGGTCCTCCCGTTTTCCAAGTAGCCGTCTCGCTCCGCCGAGACGAGGCCTTGCAGTCGGCCCGGGGCTGAGTAATCAGCGGGCCGATTCCCCACGACGTCATCAATGTGGTTTGAAAATGGCGGTTCGCTTTGGCAACTCTAAAGGCGCGGACACAAGAACCGGTTTAGTCCAGCGCTCTTCGACAGAAACGCGAGAGCTATCGTGATCCTGGCCACTGACTCCACCATGTGCGGAAGAGTTGCCATTGAGTTCGAATGAACTCCTTCTGACTCGCACTCAGCGCATCTGTGGGATTGAAGTGATGGGTGTACTCGGAGTGCCCTTCGAGAACCATCAGGTACTTGTAATACAGAACCAGATCCGGGCCTTCATCATAAGTTGAAAGCACCGTCAGTGCTTCACTCAATTCGAGAGCGAGGCGACGTGAATCCGGACATCCCGCAGCTGCTTTTTCGCACAACGCAACCAGGCGAAGTACTTCTTTTGGCAACGCGTTTCCAACACCTGTGATCGCTCCGGCCGCTCCACAATGAACGAAGCCGTGGTAAACCTGAGTATCCACACCGACCATCAATGTCAGACCGGGATCACGATTCGTGATGTGCTCAGCCGCATAACTTAGTGACGCAGACCCGCCAAATTCCTTGAAGCCGACCAGATTCGGGAACTCTCGCTGCAAGTCGAAAAACAACTCGGCCCGAGTTTCAAAGCCGTAGTAGGGGCTGTTGTAAATCACGGCAGGCAAGCCATCGGCGGCCTTCAGAACTCCAGCAAAGTGATTGCGCTGCGCGGCTGCTGAGGTACCTCGCGAGAGCACTCGCGGAATCACCATCAACCCAGCGGCCCCAACCTTCTTTGCGTGAGCCGCATGATCCGCTGCGATGCGAGGATTCTGAGCCCCCGTGCCAACAACCACAGGCACTCCCGCTTCCGTCAGCCGCCTGACACCTTCCTGACGCTGATGATCGGTCAGCAGTGGCCAGTCGCCCATTGAACCACAATAGACCACTGCTCGCATGCCAGCCGCGATCAAGCTTTTTCCGGTCGCAACCAGAGCATCGAAGTTGGGGATTCCGTCCTGAGAGCACGGAGTCATCAAGGCCGGGATACAACCACTAAAGACGTTGGATTTTTCAGGCATGGCTATTCAGCGACGATAAGGTTCAGTGAATGACGGCGACGCAAAAAGTCTCAAGCAGGCTCGACTTCGCACTAACGAACCCTCACCGCCGACCCCATAACGCCAAGCCTCGCCTCTCGTGCCTGGAGACCAGCAAGAATACGTTAAGACTGAAGCTATCGCCAGAATACAAGGCGCAGCGGGCCCAGGTGACAGCGTTTGATCCTGAAGCGACTATCGGGCTTCAGAAGATTCAGACATTGTCTCAAGCCGAGAGCTTTGAGTGTTCGTCAGAATCCCGGGCAGAAAATTCATCGCACCGAAGAAGGCGAGGGTAAATCCGATGTCGCCAAGGAAGGTGCCTCGAGCAAACGGGATGGCTTGTGTGAAACAGTCCATCAAGCCGGCGATGGTTCGAGGATACAAGTACATTCCTTCGTGAGGCAGGCACCAGACACCAACGTTGCTGACGACAAAGAATGAAATCGCGGCCAGCAAGCCGGCCCCAAGGGCAGAAGCCGCTCGCTGAGGGCGAATCATTCTGCCGATTCCAAAGCTCAATACGTAGGCCGCGTAGTCGAACATAATCGAACCATACCAGCCGTGCCCGGTTCGTAGCTCAAGCACACTGTCCGTCAGCAATCTGGCGGCCAGTGGAATCAGAAGACCGAGCCATGTGGGTCGAATCACAGCACCACACAGAACTGCGAGAGCACCCATGGCGGAAAAGTTGTGCATCGGGCCTTCGATCAAGCGAAGTCCAATGGCCAGCAAGGCAGCTACAGTCACGAGGATAATGGTCGACTTCTTCATAATCCTGTTGAATTCCGTCACAGAATTTTCTGACTCATTGAGAACCGGGAGAGGCAAACCCGGAGAACTACTTCAGTATCACTAACTCATCATCATGACCGACAGGCAGCTCGCTGCAAGCGATCATTTAGGGCGATTCCCAGTCCATGGTCGGGGAACCCATGGGCGATGATAACGTCCAGACCGTAGGAGTCGAGGCTTCTCAGGGCCGCAAAGAACCCCGAGGCGCAAGTTTGCAGGTCTTCGGACGTTTCGAGGCGCTCAATCCGCACAAAGCTGCCGGAAAATGGCTGTTTTCCATAAGTCAGCAGCCCGCACTGCAGCCCTTCGATCGAGCTGGCGTCGGAATTTCGAGCCACAACCGTTAACGGCGTGGCCGGCGCGTAATGTCGGCTGAGCATTCCCGGGGCAGGCTGCGCGGCGTCATCCAGAGCAGCATTCGGAGCTGCTCGATCAATCCGCCCAATGACCGCTTCCAGTTCCTCGACCGCACATCCACCGGGACGAAGCAGAACCGGGCGATCTCCCATGAACGACACCACCGTGGATTCAACTCCGACCTGACAAGGGCCGCCATCCAAAATGTAGGGCAGTTTGGTATTCAGTCCATCCATCACATGTTGAGCAGTCGTGGGGCTGATTCCACCGAACGGGTTTGCACTCGGAGCCGCCACGGGAAGACCGACCGCTCTGAGTAATTCCAAAGCCACCGGATGCGCCGGAATGCGAACTCCAACGCCGGGCAAACCAGCTGTCACCAGATCTGGAATCGTCTGCTGCTTGGGAAGCACCAGCGTCAGCGGACCAGGCCAGAACGCATCCGCCAAGGCCATCGCCAGAGGCGGCAGATGCGTCACAACATCGCTCAACTGCGCACGTTCTGCAATATGGACGATCAGAGGATCGAAGGTCGGTCGCTGCTTGGCTTCGAAGATTTTTGCAACGGCGATCGAAGATGTCGCGATAGCACCGAGACCGTAAACAGTCTCCGTGGGAAACGCCACCAACTGCCCTTCGCGCAGCGCAGAAGCGGCCGCACTTATGGCTGCGGGACTGCTGGCATCCAGGATTTTTGTATTGGAGGGCATGAATCGAGGGGAAGCCTGAGTTCGTCAAAAACCATGAAGGGTCGGAGGAAATTGTTCCCGCACGCTTAACGGATCACAATCAGTCCAATTCTGTTTTTGCGGGCAGTATCTGGCATTCGAGAATTGGAATCTTGCCGCGAATCAAGGTTCTCGCAATTTTCCTCTAATTTGTGGCAGGCCCCGGCGAATCAACTCGGTTGTCAGTCGCAAATCTTGGACTCAAAGAATCATTGTGACCTTGACCATTCAATCAATTGTCAGAAAGAATCCCCCCGGCGAGGGATCTTCCCATTTTCATTTCCATGACGAAGGATTTTCGATGTATCTGGCCCGAATGAAGCGAACGCTGCTGGCCTCTGCCCTGTTGGCCGGTGGTCTTTGCGGAGTTGCAGAAGCTCAAACCGCTGACACTAAGGTGCTCAGCAGTCAAATTCTCCCCAAAGACACCTTCCTGTACTTCTCGGTTCCCAGCGTTGAGGAATTGAAGGTCACGGTCGGCGAATCATCACTTGGTCGCCTGATGGCCGATCCAGCGTTTGATGAATTCAAAGCCGAAGTCGAAACCGCCTTCGCGACAGAAACATCTGAAGCGTTCGCAAACATTCAGGAAACGCTTGGACTGACTGTTGAAGAGTTGGCTGCGATTCCAACCGGTGAAGTCACGATGGCTTTCTCCAAAGCTCCGCCGAACAAAATGGGCGCCGTGTTCTTCCTCGATTATGGTGATCACGAAGAGCAGGTGGCCGGTTTGCTCGAAAAGGCAACTGGCGCTCTTCAGAGCGTTCCAGAACTCGAATCAGCCAACATCGAACACGATGGCACAGAAATCGTGATGTACACAGTGTTGCATGAAGTCGCCAAGAAGACTCCTCTTGCCAAAGAGTTCGGATGGTTCCTGAAAGATCAGCGTCTCGTCATCAGCAACAGCGGTGCTCTGCTGAAACTGACCCTGGACAACTGGGACGGCGCTTCCGAGAAAACTCTAGCCAACAACGAAGTGTTTGCTTACATCATGGATCAGTGCGAGTCTGAAGAAGGTGCAAGCCTGGCGACGACTTACTTCGACCCGGTTGGCTTGTTCACTCAGCTCGTGCAGACGGGGTCTCTGGGCGAAGCCGGACTGCCTGCTGGCATGGCGATCAGCGTGTTCCCGATGCTGGGTGTGAATCAGCTGAAGGGCATCGGCTCTGTGGCTGAAGCGGGTGGCGAAGGCTTCGACGGCACCAGCACTTCCTTCATCTATACCGAACAGCCTCCTCAGGGAGCGATGCAGATCTTCCAGCTTGCTCCGGTCGATCCAGTTCCACCAGCATGGGTCAAAGAGAACGCCAGTGCCTGGATGGCGACGACCTGGAAGGTTGAAGAAGCTTACACCGCGGTCGAGACTCTCGTGGACATGTTCCAGGGTGCCGGCGCGTTTGCTGGAATTATCGACGACCTGGCTGAAAAGGGCCCGGGCGTTCACATTAAGAACGACGTGATTGATCAGATCGACGGCAAGATGCACTTTGTCGTTGCTCCGGGCAGTTCAGAATCAGAAGCCGCAACCGATGACGTGGTGATTTCTGTCGGCGTTAAGGACAGCGAGAAGTTCTCGGAACTGCTGACCAAGCTGACATCTCAGGGTTTCCCCGGGGAAACTCGCGAACTGGAAGGTGCTACGATCTACGAAGTGGATCCAGGCAACGGAGCGAAGTTCTCATTCACCGTGGCCAACAATCAGTTCCTGATTGGTGTTGGCGGTGCTCAGCTTGAACAGGCTGTTCGCAACGATGATGACATTCGACCTTTGGCCGAGACTGATGAATTCAAGGCCGTAGCCGAGAACTTCGAAGAAGGTGCATTGGCTGTGGTTTATTCTCAGCCAGCAGAAGGCTACCGTCGCCTGTATAACATGCTTCGCGATGGCAAGGCCGCTGAGCAGTTCCCTGGCATGGATGAGCTGTTCTCCAAGATCGACTTCACGAAGTTGCCTCCGTTCGAAGTTGTTGAAAAATACCTCGCACCAGCCGGTGGTTACTGGATTGGTGATGAGAACGGCGTGCTGATGGAATCGTTCTCTCTGTCACCAGAAGCAGAGTAATCCTGACGCCGATTAATGTTGATTAATCAAGAAGATCCAGCGATGAATAATCGCTGGATTTTTTTACGTGGTAGGCCTGCGTCCCAACCGAACCTTCGCCAGTTGCCTGAGTCATTGTGCCGAAGATGTCACCGAGATAGTCCCTGCAACCGACATTCGATCTACCCAAACTCGAAAATCCGAAACAGGAGCTTTGAACTTGTCCCAAGAGTCAGCCATGATCCGGGGGCAGGAGTGAGACTATTCTCCATGTCCCGTGCCGCCTCTGGCGAGTCATGGACATGATGATAAATCGCATTTTGGTAGTCGTGACAGGTGTCGTCTATCAAACGCAATGTTATCCTGCCAATGCGGGGCTGTAGCTCAATCGGTTAGAGCAGCGGACTCATAATCGATTCGGGACTACCCTAAACACTGAATTTGCTCGATTCTTCGATCATTTACAGCCCCGTCATAGACCACTTAGTGCCAAAAATTGAGGCCGCGCGCGTAACTTACGCGCCCGGCCGAACGCTTCATCTGCGGTAGTTATCAACCAGCATCTGAGCGCCTTCATCACGGCCCAAAGTGTCCAGAAAGAAGACACTCACCCCACCGAGACTTCGAAGTTCGTACACCTCAGTGATGTCGGTTACCAGCCGACGCGGTGCCTCTTGGCGGAAGCCGTCACCAACGTCAACAGGTGACACTCGGCCG
>CAIXQV010000422.1 GCA_903921605.1 uncultured Planctomycetaceae bacterium
GCTTGCTGATCATGCTTCGCCTGCTCAAGTTCGTTAGCAAGGGCATTGCGTTCCTTTTCGACGGCGCCAAGGGCTTCCGTCACGGCGAGCTTCTTCGCGACATCTTCAGCATCGAGCCTGGCCTTCAGGTCCTGAATCTCGGCGTCTTTGGCGGCGGCAGTCTTCTGCAATTCGCTGGCGATCTTGGTCTCGGCCAGCTCGATGGCATTCCGCTTGTCCTGCTCAGCCAGCTCAAGCCGCTCGTGTAACTGCTGTTCGAACTCGCTGTCGCGAACCTGCTTCAGGATGTCCGAGTATCCGGCATCGTCAATCTTGAATGCTTTCGCGCAGTGCGGGCAGATGATTTCGTGCATGACTATTCACCTTCCGCCTTCGCCATTTTTTACGTAAGCATATTGGCCACTGCTGTACTTGAGGTGATCGTACAACTCCACAGGGCAGGCGTCAACGTTGCGAAGGCACCACCAGGAGAGGGGCCAGTAGCAAGCCGAGGGGCCATCCAGAGTTTATGGGCAAGTGGCAGTCATTTTGGAGCGGCTTTTCCTCGTTCGCTGTGATCGCATAGTTTGGCTACGGGTATGGATGGCCACAGCCGCGCAGCTTGTTGACGAAAACGGTGAGACCGTCATTCATGGTGCGGCCTATCAGAACTGGCCCAACCTGATTCGATTTCTGGTCACCAACGGAGCTCGGGCCGACGTCTGGAACTCGTCCAATCGCTGGGGATGGACGCCGCTGATCATTGCTCATGGTTACCGCGAAGGGAATTTTCGTCCCGATGTGGCCACGATTGAATGTCTCGAAGAGATTATGAAAGCGGCGAATCTTCCGATCCCCGAAGATCCCGGCCGCGATGTCGAAGCTAGTCAGCAAAGCTGGGACAAGAAGCCTCCGAAGAAGAGGTGAGAGTCAAGTGTGTGGCACCAAGGTTCGTCAGCTGCAATCTATGACAGCTCATTACGCATAAAAAGGGGCCCGGAAAATCTGCCGTTGTGAATTGTCGTTTGGCGAACAAGTTTGGATGGCCCCGGCTATGGGCGCAACCGGACGCAGCGGCCGATTTAGAATTTGAACGCCGCAAAAGCATTCTCTACAGTCGTGGCTATCTCGCTAAGTCCACGACGGACAGCTTCGTCAACACTCATCGTTGCGTCAAAACTAATATTCTGAGAATCACCATCTCCCTTGGCCGACCATCCGCCATTGCGTAACGCTGCTAACGCCTTGCTTTTCGCATTAGGTAGCTGAACAACGGGGCCATCTGAACAACGGGGCCATCCAAAATGAATTGACAGTTCGGAGTTAGAGAAGTACCCTACGGCACGTCAAGCAACCTCAATTGAATTGGGAAAGAAGTCATGGCACGAGTCAATCGGCGTGAGATTTTGTCGGCTAGTGAGATTCAGGTTGTGCATTGCGTCAATCGGTGCGTGAGGCGGGGATTTCTGTGCGGCGTCGATGAGCTCACGGGAAAGAATTATGAGCATCGGCGCCAGTGGATGCGGAATCGGCTGGAGTTTCTGGCAGGGATCTTCGGTGTCGATGTGCTCGGATTCTCGGTGATGTCCAATCATCTCCATGTCATCCTGAGAAGTCGGCCGGATGTGGTGAAAGCATGGAGTGACAACGAGGCGGCTCGGCGGTGGTGGAATCTGTTTCCTCAGCGACGAAACAAGGATGGTTCCCCGGCTGAGCCTGCTGACACGGATCTCAATCACCTGATGGCCGATGAGAAAACTCTGGCCGAGCTGCGGGCTCGCCTGTCCAGCGTATCGTGGTTTATGCGATGTACGTCGGAAGTGATTGCTCGCATGGCGAATGCCGAAGACGAATGCACCGGGCGATTCTGGGAGGGTCGTTTTAAGGCGACGGTTCTGTCGGATGAGGCTGCCATCGCGGCGTGCATGGTTTATGTGGATCTGAACCCCGTGCGAGCCGGTCTGGCAGCAACTCCAGAGAAGAGCGATTTCACAAGTGCTCAGGAGCGCATAGCCGATCTGAAATCTTCCGACGATGTTTCCACCGCGGATGCTAAGGACGTGCGGATTGAACATGGCCAGAAGGCCGGCTGGCTTGCTCCTTTGGAGCTGGAGCCGAAGCGAAAGAAGGCTCGCGAGAAATGCTCCAGTCGGCGAGCTTCGAACAAGGGTTGCATGTTCATGACGCTGGCTGAATACCTGCAACTGCTCGACTGGACCGGCCGCCAGTTGAAACCGGGAAAACGCGGAGCGATTCCGAAGAGTGCTCCACCGATTCTGGATCGTCTGAATCTGTCGGCAGAACTCTGGCTGCACGCGGTCGAGCACTTCGGCAAACGCCGGTCCGCCAATCGCATTACGCCAGCTGCAAGATTCAACGCAACGGCGAAGTCTGCCCTGCAATCAGTGGCTGTTCAGTAGGCTGAAAGAGGGGCCCGGGAAATCTGGCGTAATGAATTGTAGCTTGGGTGCTGAGTGTGGATGGCCCCGGCTGCGCGGGAAGGAAAGACTCCGCAGCAAAAAATAACTGCGATTATCATATGGCCGGTCGCAAATTTTGGTAGGTCCTGCCGGGCAGGACTTCGCAGCTTGCTGCGACCTGTGCACATGTGGTTACAAAATCCAGACCACCATCCACAGCGGTGTGCACCCGCGGTTCGCCTGGCGGCGAAAATCCTCTCCGGCAGACTGAACGTACTTGCCGGTTATCCGAGGCTAACCTTGATCAGACCAGAAGATCTTTCACCACGGTTGATTCTTCCACCCCAGTGAGCTTTGAATCCAGTCCCTGAAACTTGTACGTAAATTTCATGTGATCGATACCCATCAGGTGCAACAGCGTGGCATGGATATCGTGGACCGAAACGCGATTCTCGACAGCGTGATATCCGAACTCATCCGTATTGCCGTAGCTGATTCCCGGCTTGAATCCGCCACCAGCGAACCACATCGTAAACCCGGCGAGGTGATGATCGCGGCCGTTGCCCTGAGCCATGGGCGTGCGTCCAAACTCGGAGCCGAACACAATGATTGTGTCTTTCAGCATATCACGCTGCTTGAGGTCGGTGATCAATGCCGCGACGCCCTGATCGACTTCTTTCGCGGTGCCGGCAGAATGCTCTTTCACAGCGCCATGATGATCCCAGTCACGATGGTATAGCTGAATAAATCGAGTGCCACGTTCGGCCAGTCGACGGGCCAGCAGACAGTTTGACGCGAATGAACCATCGCCTCCTTTCGTGCCATAAAGATCAAAGATGTGAGCTGGTTCGTTGCTGACATCCATCAGTTCGGGAACGCTCGACTGCATCCGAAACGCCAATTCATACTGACTGATGCGAGTGGCAATCTCCGGATCATCCAGGCGATTATTCGCCAGTCCATTGAGTCGTTGAACGGCATCAACGACATCGCGTTGCTGCTTGGAATTCACGCCTTTCGGGTTCCCCACATAGAGCACAGGATCGCCGGTTCCGCGGAACTCAACGCCCTGAAACTGTCCCGGCAGAAAACCAGAATGCCACTGACGAGCCGCAATGGGCTGACGCTGGCCATACTTGCCGGTGGAAACCATCACGACAAATCCCGGCAGGCTTTCGGATTCAGATCCGAGTCCATACAGCAACCAGGATCCCATCGCTGGTCGCCCCGCAATCATCGTCCCGGTGTTCATAAACGTATGAGCCGGATCATGGTTGATCGCATCAGTATGCAGTGATCTCACAATGCACATATCATCAGCGCACTTTTCTCCGAGCAGCGGCCAGATTTCGGAGATTGATTGTCCCGATTTACCCCATTGCTTGAACGAATGCTGAGGACCGAAACAGTTCAGCTGTGCTCCCTGCAGTTGTGCGATCTGTTGGCCTTTGGTGACCGACTCCGGCATTGGCTTGCCATGGAGTTCAGCAAGCTTTGGCTTATTATCGAACGTATCGATATGAGTCATCCCGCCGGCCATGTACAGCCAGATGATGCGTTTGGCTTTGGGTTCGAAATGCGTCGGCTGGATAACACCCGACCACTTGGGAACTTCCTGCTGAGACGCTCTCGTCTGCTGCGCCAGCATTGAGCCCAGAGCCATCGAACCCAGGCTGAGACCTGAGTTCCGCAGAAATGACCGTCGGGCGATTTCAGAGGGTAAGTTCAACATCAGTATCAGTTCCTTGTAATGACTTCGTGCAGATTCAGAATCGTGCGGGCGACACTGGTCCATGCCGATAACTCCGGAGTTGGCAGATCCGCGGGCATCGGTTTTTCACCCACAGTCATCAACAACGCAGCGGCGGCAGCGTCAGCCTGATATTCGGTCAAATGAGTCGTCAAAAGTTGTTCCAGAACGACCGCTTCGTCGTCCTGAATTGGTCGCGATAATGCTCGCCGGAATGCAAAGTCCAGACGTTCTCGCGTAGGACCATTCTGCCGCAGAATCTGCTCCGCAAAAGTTCTTGCGGCTTCAACGTAGCTGGGATCGTTCAACAGAACGAGCGACTGCAATGGCGTATTCGAACGAGGTCGATCGGCCGTGCATTCTTCGCGACTTGGAGCATCGAATGCCAGCAGACTTGGATGCAAATACTGACGCTGCCAGTGAGTGTAGAGACCTCGGCGATAAAGCGCTTCTCCCGTGCTGTTCTGCCATTCACGAGTTGGAAAGTTGAGATACGCCCAGTATCCCGCCGGCTGATAAGGATTCACACTTTTTCCGCCGATGGAATTCACCAGCAAGCCGCTGATGGCCAGAGCATTGTCACGCACAAGTTCGGCATCCAGACGGAATCGTGACTGTCGAGCCAGCCAGCGATTGTACGGATCGGCTTCTCGCACTGGCGGACTTGTTAAGGATGACTGACGATACGTTTGCGACATTACCATCGACTTGATGGTCCGTTTAAGATCCCAGCCGTGGCTGCGAAAATCTTCGGCAAGATAGTCCAGCAGCTCCGGATGACTTGGCCATTCGCCCTGAGCACCGAGGTCATCCAGCTTGCGTGACAGACCGGCTCCAAAATAAATCTTCCACAACCGATTCACGACAACTCGAGCGGTCAAAGGATTCTCTTTTGAAACAATCCATTTCGCCAGATCTAGGCGATTGAGAACTTTGTCAGCAGGAGGAGCTTCAGCAAACACAGCCGGGAAAGCCGGAGTCACCACTTCGCCGGTGTCATCCATCCAGTTGCCTCGCTTCAGGATTCGCACCATTCGCGGGGACACAGCTTCCGTCACGAGCGTCGATGGGATTGCGTTGTTGAGATCTGTACGCTGCTTTTCCAACGAGGCCAGTTGTTCGCGGGCTGGATTCAGCAGCGGAGATACCGTGCGATAATACGTCGCCAGCTCTGCTTTCTGAGCATCAGTTCGTTGCTCCAAGGGAGTCGACAGAATGGCCAGAAGATTGGCCGGTGGAGCATCAGAAGCTTTGATCGGTCGAACCGCTGTTGCAGCAGACAGACGGAAGCAGCCGAGATTGTGTCCGGGATTATCCAGGTTCTGAGCCAGCGTAATTGTCAGCGTCGCACCTTCCTTCAGCGTAAGATCGCTGGCGGTTTCGAAGACGGCGAAGTTTGGCTGACCGGCTTTCTCCATTATGGCCCAGCCCCACTTAGCTCCTTTCGCATCACCATCGATAGCGGCTTCCACGGCCCACTTTTTATAAGGGTTTCCATCAGCGGCCCCGATTTGTTCGTAAGTGGCCGAAGCATTCTGCAACGGAACCGCGACCGGCTCTGCTTCGCCCTCTTTGACCTTCAGAATGATTTCGGAAAGCACGAAGTTCCCGTTGCCTGCTCGCCCCGGCCCTTTGTTGGGCAGCGAATCATCCGGCAACACTTCGAGTCGGATCGCGGTCACCGCTGGCGGCAGTTTGGAGAACGTCAAAGTATATGTGTCTGTTGCGCCGTTCTTTTCTGAGACGAGGATCGCCCCGTCTGCTCGAGGCGTTAGTTTCGCACCTTCCAGAGACACCATCGTGTCGGCCGTGAGCGGCGTCCAGGGAATCTGAGTTTTCTCCCACTCCAATTGTGCGGCGGTCAGTTCGGCCGTATCGGTTTCCAGGACCTTCTTTGCCGAGGCAATCTGCTCATCAAGTTTTGCCAGATCTGCGGCCTGTTGCTCCGTCGGAACTTTCACAAACGGCCCCCAGTTGCCATCGCTATTCGCACCGGAATAGAGACCTCGTTCTTTGATGTCCGCAAAGAACGCCTGAAAGCGATAGAAGTCTTTCGCTGTCAGCGGGTCAAACTTATGGTCGTGACATTCAGCGCATCCCAGAGTAATCCCCAGCCAGGTACCGGACGTATTGCGAACTCGCTCTGCGATATACTTCGCGAGATACTCCTTATCCTGTACGCCC
>CAIXQV010000423.1 GCA_903921605.1 uncultured Planctomycetaceae bacterium
AACAAACCTCGATAGATCAGGATCTCGTTCTTGGCATCGGTTCCTGGCATGCCCCCTGTTTCATTCAAAGCGTGGAGAACGTCGTTCTCGTAAGCCGGCAGGTCAACAACTTTGCCAGTACCACGCTTCGACACACCTTCTGTGCCGCCAGCCTCTTCGCGGATTACCTGAACTCGAACTTTTCGAGACTGGATCAGCGTGACGATGATGCTCTCCTCGCCCTTCTTCACGATCTCTCGTGGATACGTGTAGGCGTTTCGGACAGCTTCCGTGGCCTCCACCAGCGACATGTTCTTGACGTTGATCGGATCAACGATCGGAAGGGCCAGGGTACCGTCTTCTCGAATTGGCACGGGATAGCCAATTGCAGGCGGGCGATTGCTGTCTTCCGGGTAATGCACTGGCGGAAGTTCTTCTTCACTACCAAGCACGCCCTTGATGTAGACGCCAAGAACGTCGCCAGGGCCCAGGAGATATGTGTCTGGCGGGTCCTGTCGAAGCCGAAGCAGAGAGATGTCTTTGTAGTTGTCCTTCAGTTCCGTCGAAAGAATCTCTGCGGGGACACGCGAGACAGGAACTGCATTGATCGTCTGACAGCCTGCCGGAACCATGGAGGCCAGCGTCAAAAGCCCCATAAGTCGAAAGCGTTTTGAGCCGCGGATTTTTCGAACTGACTCGGTGCTGAAAAGCTCATTTAAGCGTGACATTGCAGTCTTCTCCGTGATTCCCGGAATACGTCATCGATAGACGTCTTGAACTGTCTCTGAAGATTCACTTCTACTTTGAAGTCAATCAGTGTGCCTGATTTACGGCAGTAGCCCGTTTAAATCTTATTTTTCGACAGGCGACGTGCCTTCGTCATAAGGGCGGACTGATTCAAGAATACTTGGCTCAGGCGGCATTTCAATTTCTGGCGTCTTCAGAATTTCCATAGGCGGTTCGTCCACTGAGTTTTCGCCGTGAACATCCGGATGGTGGACCGGATCCGTGTCCTCCAGCTTGGACATTCCTGAAAAGCAGGAGTCCGAAGGTGGAGCCTGACGGGCCATCAAATTGGCCCGAGCCGTTGGCGAAATCGGAAGCTGCTGCATGCTGCCTAAGCCGTCTTGCTGTGCAGCAGTCGCTCCATGACTATACCCGTCAAACCAAGCATTAGTTTTGGCTCTGCCGTCCGGGGTCTGGTACTGTGGTTTCCAGTAGCATCGAGGCGGCAACGTTGGCTGGCAGCCTTTTCCACCCTCCAGCACATTGGTGTAGCCGTCCTTGAAGCCCTTCGCAAAGTGAGTCTTGTATTTGGTGCCTTTGTAGCAGGAAGACCAGTTGATCCACCCCTTCTCCGCCAGCACCATGTTTCTGGTGTCGGTTTCAAAATTGATACAATGGTCCTGAATTGCATTGCATCCTGCTGAGGACATCAGCAGCAACGCAAGCCCTGCTTTTGCTGATTTGCTAATCATGGTTCGGTCTCCGTTCCGCCGACATTAGTCAGCAAGCATCCTGGCAATCGGCGAATTCAGTTTCTCTAAACTTGCTATTGCGATATTGTCATCGACCAGTGCCATGTCTGGTGGCACTTGCTTTTTGTTCAAATGCTAGAATGATCTCCTAATGGTGGAGATCAGCTAGTGTGACCGTTAAGGTCTTACTTCAGTGTCGAACTGTTTGTTCTTCGGTCTCACTACGATTTCGGCCGTCATCGATTTACTGGTGATTTTTGATCGATCTACGGATGATTGTGCCGCATCCCGCACCGGTGCTACGGAATCGGAAGTAGCCATTTTCTTCAACTGGGCTTTCGCGGATTCAGGCAGATTTGGGAAGTCTCCCAACGCGACCGCCGCACTCGCCCGAAGTTCTGGTGATTCACTCTGCAAGGCTGACTCAAGTGCTGAGGCACACTTTGACTCCGCGATGGTTCCTACAAAGTGATGCATTGAGGAACAGACCTGAATCTGGAGTTCAGGCAGCGAGTCTGCCAGTAGTTCGGCCATACACTTGGCAGTGACTTCGTCGTGCTCGCCCCGCTGGATTCGAGAATCGCAGATGGCGAGTCGCAAATAGCCGTCTGTTGCGGCCTCATTGGCTTTCTTTAATGCTTCTCGTATCGCAAGGTCTGACCGATCACAATCACCCAGCAGCGTCGCAGCCAGGCATTGTGTTTCCAGGGAATCACCATGCTTCAATCCATTCAGCAGAAGCTCGGCGTGCTCTGCAGGAGTCTCTGCGACTGCCAGAATTTGCTCTGCTGAAACAAGTGGGTGAGCAGGAACATTTGCCGGCTGTACAAAGCTGGTGACAATTGTGCCTTCTTCCAGATTCACTTCTAAAGTGGCTACCTCAACCGATGCAACCTTGAGTGGAAGTGACGTTGGCGCTGTTGCGTCAGTCGCGGCTTCTTCAAAAGATGCCGGAGACAGTCCAGGCATGAAAGCCAAGTCACTCGTAGCATCTGCAATCTGAAGTGACGCCGTTTTTAATTCAGACGCGGCGGTGGCTTTCACCCCGGCCGAGATCTCCGGTGCCTTCGCATTCAGAGCCACTGCGGTTTCTGCCGCTGAGCTCTGTGCGGCTTCCACTTTCGCGATCGCCTCGGTGCTGACGGCGTTGCCGAAACTACGCCCGGCTTTGCGACTGGCGATCTGCTGCAGGGAACTCCGGACTTCTGAATTGTTGGGGTTCTGCTTCAGAGCCCTCCGATACATGGCCTCCGCCTGATCGTACCGTCCCTGATTTTCGTAAACCCGCGCAATGGCGGCATACTTGTCGGCCGAACCACGTCCTTGCCGGGTAGCCGGACGGGTGTCAGAGACGACAGCCGTTACCGCTGAACATCCAACGCTTGACGCAGACAGCAATCCGCCCAAAAGCAACACTAACGGATGACGAAATCTCATCGAAATCCCCCACTCCTTGTCCAGTTCGGCGACTCTCCAAACCAGCTCAAAGTCCCCCCGGACGCGGCGAACCCCTGATCCAAGCACTCTTTGCCTCGAATCGTTCTGCCGATGAATCGAAATCGACTCCACTTTCTGCAGCGATGACGCCACGATCAGTGCAATCATTGGGGATGGTCCAGACATCAATCGCCTGAGTATGGACATCCTCCAGATATGTCATCGGATCTGGACAGGTATTGACATTCATACTTTTCGTAAAATTGGTGCGAATCGTATATCGCACACGATTTCACTATTCTTTCGAAGGAAGGCCTCTGGGCACTAAAGTTCGCACGGTCGTTCCGGGCCGGTATTCCACTCCATTTGGGTTAAAACCAGTTTCCTATGATGTTCTTCGTTGCTGTGCTTTCTGTGATAGCGTACGTGGCTGTGCTGCTGCTGCTGGCACGCATGAAACCTTTGTTCGCGGGATTGACGGTCAAGTACTCCTGGCGATGGGCTCTCGTTGCAGCCGTCTCGTTGCTGGCTTCCGTTGTGATGTCAGGACGCTTCTTCGAGGTTTCTCCGGCCGTCAGTTCTCTGCTTCAACTTCTCTCTGTCGTTTTGATGATGACTCCGGCGGTGTCTACCCTCGGGGCGAGAAATCCCGGTGTCAGTGCGTGGCAAGTTTTTGTCGTGGTGCCGTTGATCATTGTTCTGCTGTGGCCTGGGTTGAGCGATGTGCTTAGCAGTCGCGGGAAAGAGCCACTCCGATTGGGCATCCCTGCGTTCTCTGGACTGTGCCTCGTGCTGTTGATGAGCATGAGCACTTGCGTGGGAACGTCCTTAACGCTCGCCTCACTATTCTTCTGTTCCGCAGTTTCCCTGGGTCTGTTCCCCGCGATGGGCTGGATGGATCTGATGTCGCCCTGGCAGTCTGTGATTCCTTTTTTGCTGCTCAGTGCCGTTGTCCTCTCCGCAAGGTCGTTCGCAATCAGAGGCCGTGCCATTGAAACGGCTCAAACGAGATCGGAACTGGTCGACGCGTCCTGGACTCTGTTTCAGGATTTTTATGGACTCGTCTGGGCGCGACGGATTCAGGAGCGAGTCAATCAGTTTGCGTCTCGGGAAAAGTGGAACGTGTTGCTGACTCACGAGGGCTTTCGAGATGCCAATGGAAATGCACCATCGGATGAGGATCTTGAAAAGCCCCGAGACGCACTTAGGTGGGTCCTCAGTCGATTTGCAGATGACCAATGGATCTCTGAGAAACTCTACCGATTGGGCTGAGCCAGAGGTAATTGTCTTTTTTTCTCTGACGACGACGGGATTGCGGCTACCAACTAAGATTGAATTCAACGGCCGTTGTTTGTAGGGTTCCCTGTTGTAGACGAACGGATGGGCGTCTTTCACGGTGTGTCCTCTACATTCCATTGGTGATCAGGCTTTTTCAATGCTGTTCAAACGTCTTGGAGACATCACAGCGAAGCACGCTTTTCTGATTCTTGCAGCATGGGTCGCGCTGCTGGTGGTTTGCATTTCCACCGCGCCAAAATGGGAGGATGTCGTTCAAAACGGCGAGTTTGCGTTCCTGCCGGAAGACTCCCCCAGCCGTATTGCAACTGAAGGTTTTCGCGAAGCATTTCCCAATGACCTGCTGGCCAGTACGCTGGTTCTTTTGGTGCGTCGGGAAAGTTCTGATGGACTTCTGAAGTCCGACTACGACTATCTGACGGCTCGAGTGATCCCGGAGATTCACAAGATTGCCCGACTCCCGATGCCTGATGAGCAGCTTGCTGCCGATGCGGGAGTTGAGCCAGCGAACGCGGCTCCGACCGAAATCGCAAGCACTGAGAAGAATTCGCCTCCAAAAATTGTGCAGGGAATTACTTGGTTTGCGGATAAGAAGATTGGTGATCTTCTGATCAGCGAAGACAAGCAGGCGACCACGATCGTTATGGGGCTCAGTACCGAGTTTCTCGATCAGCAAAACACAGATGTTGTGGATCAGGTCGAGAAGTTTGTGGAGCAGCTTTCCAGGACTCCCGCCGGAGAAGATACCTCTTTGCCCGCTGGTCTCGAAATTGCAATCAGTGGCAGCGCAACATTTGGTCGTGACATGATTCGTGAAGCCAAGAACAGCGCGAAGTCGACCGAGAAATGGACCGTAATTCTGGTGGTGGGTTTGTTGATTCTGATCTACCGGGCTCCAGCTTTGGCGATGATTCCGCTGATCACTGTTGCTGTTTCAACTGCTGTCTCGTTGACGTTGCTGTCGATGGCGGCGTCGGCCGGAATCATCAGTCTGTTCAACGGAATTGAAACATATGTGACGGTGCTGATTTACGGGGCTGGTGTGGACTACTGTCTGTTTCTGATTGCTCGCTACCGTGAAGAAATTGACGGAGGCCAGACAATCGAAGACGCCATCTCCGGAACACTTCAAAGGATCGGGGCTGCTCTGACAGCAAGTGCTGGTACGGTCATGTGCGGCATCGGAATGTTGGTCTTCGCCGAGTTCGGTAAGTTTCGACAGGCTGGTCTGGCGATCACGTTCGGTCTGGGTGTTTGTCTTCTTGCCGCTCTCACGCTGACGCCGGCAATTTTGCGGCTCATTGGCCGCTGGGCATTCTGGCCAAATGTCCCATCATTGGCTTCTCGCCGCGACGCCAGTTTCCCCAGCAGTTCAGACTTTGTGACTCGTCTGCAGAAAAAGAATCTGTTGACGGCTGGTTGGCACTGGATTGGCAGCCTGATCGAGCGACGTGCATGGGCTGCGTGGATTGGCAGCATGGCGATGATGCTGCCGTTTACTCTTGTGGGTATCATCTACTTCGGCAATCTCAGCTATGGCCTGCTTTCTGAGCTGCCTGATACGGCCCGCAGCGTTTATGGCGCCGAGGCGGTTCAGAGACATTTCCCGGCCGGAGAAGTGGCCCCGTTGACGGTTCTCGTTGATGCTGGTTCTCGTGAATTCAGATTCCGAATTCAGCCCGCTGCTGATGCGAAAGATGCCAATACATGGCAAGTCGTCAGCCTGGATGAAGGCGGCGATGTTTTTGAAGCCGAGGGATTTGCTCCTGTTGCTGGGCAGAGTCTTGAATTCTCAATCCCCCGGAAATCAGCGATGTATTCCGGGACCGTGTCTGCCGACGGGAAAACTGTGGCTGGAAAGTGGACGCAGGATGATCGCGACTACGACCTGACGCTGGTTCAGGAAGATGGTGCCTGGTCCGGTAGTCTGTCCGCGCCGGTTGTGGACTTCAGCCCGATTCAGGGCGAGCCATTTGAGATGGTAACGGAGTTCACAAAGAGTCTTGTCGACAAAAAGGATGAACTGGGACTCTACGCAGTGCGCTCGATGTATGCTCCGAAAGGTCAGCGAGAGCCAGGGAAAATGACATTTGCTGTTCGTCAGGCTGCGAAGAAACACGCTCGCGATTACTTTGTCAGTTCCGTTAATCCTGCAGTGACTCGAGTGGATCTGATTTTCAAGCAGGACCCGTTTTCTCGCGACAGTATCAGTGACTTCCGTAACCTGCGTGACAAGATTCATGCTCACCTTCCGGAAGGCCTGAAAAATGCTTCACTGTCCTTTGTTGGCAATACGGCTGACATCAGCGACCTGAAGGACGTGACCGACTCTGACCAGATCAGAATCGATACCCTCGTCATGCTGGGTGTCTATTTGATCCTCGTGGTTCTGTTACGACGACCCGGCATTTGTGCCTACCTGATGTTCACAGTCTTCTATAGCTACCTCGCCACGCTGGGTATCACATATCTTGCATTCTGGGCGATGGATCCGCAGGGCTTTGCCGGGCTCGACTGGAAAGTGCCGATGTTCCTGTTCACGATCCTGATTGCTGTGGGTGAAGATTACAATATCTTCCTGATGGCTCGTATCGAGGAAGAAGAAAAGATCCATGGTCCAGTGAAGGGAATCACCGTGGCATTGGAAAGAACAGGCAGCATTATCTCGAGCTGTGGAATCATTATGGCCGGTACGTTCTCTTCTCTGATGGCGGGCAGTTTGGTCGGAATGGATCAACTTGGTTTCGCACTGGCTTTGGGTGTTATGTTGGACACGTTTGTGATTCGCCCGATCATGGTTCCGTCTCTGCTGATGCTTTTGGCGACAGGGAAACTGGGAGTGTTCAGTCGACTCGCTGGCTATGAAAAAAAAACGGACGATGTGAAGTCACTCGCGGCCTGAGCCTATGAGTCGTCCCGAAGCTGCCCCTACAGATTCTTCTAGCTTCCGAAACTCCCTCGCTTACCGATCTGCGTTTGTTATTGTCGGCTGGTTGAGTAGTCTGTGCGTTTGTCTGCCGTTCGAGTGGTCTCGGTTGCAGGCCGCCATTGCCAGCCCTTCTGGTATATTGGGTTGGTTTGCGGACTGGAATCCGGACACGACCCTCCCGTTCCTGGTGCTGCTGACTCTTCCTGCAATTGTCTTCGCCGGAGTTCGTGGTGTACGGCCGCGAGTGATCTGGTTGCACTTGATAAAAGCTGCTGAAGCGACTGATACGAAGGGGCTTACAAAACCGCCACGACGTTATTGGTTGATCACAGCGGGCATGTTTCTGGTTTCCTTCCTGTGCAGTGCTTCAATCGGCTGGCGCGAGATGCAGATTGGGATGTCCGCAACGCCGTCTGAACTTCCAGACACGGTACGGTTTGCACGACTGCCGCCGGCTTATCACGATGAGTTCAGCTATCTGCTGCAAACGCGGACGTTTCTTGCCGGACGCTTTTCGTGGCCGCCCATGATGGTGCGACCGGATCTCTTTCACCAGATCCACGTGCTGAATGAACCAACCATAGCCAGCCGGTATTTTCCACTGACCGGTGCTTGGTTGGCTCCGTTCGTGGCGATCGACGTGCCGTGGCTGGGACAGTGGATCGCTGGGGCGCTTTCGTGTGTATTCTTTTTCCGCTGCCTCCTGAGGCTGCTTCCGTTAGGTTCCGCGATTGTGGGCGGACTATTGATCGCCGTCAGCCCCGGACTGGCCGTTTTTAGCAATTTGTTGTTAGCCCATCATGCCACGATGTTAGCCCTTTCCGTGTTCCTTTGGGCATTTCTCAGGTTGATAGCGTCAAATCGAACCGCAGATTGCTTCATCGCAGGCGTTTCCCTCGCGCTCGCAATGTTGGGTCGTCCGATGACGGCAGCCGGATTTGCACTGCCTTTCGGAGTTTGGTTCGTTCTTAGTCTTCTACGCCGGCTGCTGCGCAAAGCTGTTTCTCCTGATGTTGAAGCAAGCCTGGGGCTCAGGCCTGTTCTCGCGATGGGTGGGCCGATCGTTCTTGGCCTTGTTGTGCTGGGGATCATGAATCAGTCCATTACCGGACACTGGAATCGATCGGCGTATCAGCATTACACTGACACCTGGACTCCGTCTCATCGTTTTGGATTCAACAACGTTGAACTTGGCCAGCAGGTCGCCGGACCAAAAACGCTGAAAGCCTATGACCGCTGGGCGACCAACCTGACGCCAGGCAAGGCTGCTGAGAATCTATGGAATCGGACTGTCGCGAGCAGTCAGTGGTCATTGGGAATCACCGCACTTCTGTTCGCCATCATCTGCGCGATGCCTTCGTGTTGCCGTTGGTCGGGTGGTGACAATCGAATTGGTCTCGTGGGCCTGTCGATTGTTTCGATGCACCTTGTCCACATTCCATACTGGTATGATGGCATTATGCATTGGCATTATGTCTTCGAGACGGCACCTTTGTTATTGATGATGACGGCTGTCGGATTCAGAAATGCCGTGGACGTGATGCGTGTCCTCAGGATGAAAAAAGCCATGCGAGGCTGGACGCTGGCACTTGTTGGTTCATGCCTGCTGCCAAACTGGGTGACGGCAGAATCGTTCTGGGGATCGTCGCGAGTTTCACTGGCCGTAAACGAACAGGCGTTTTCTCGGGTTCGGTTTGAGCTATTCAATCGGCTGGTGAACTCGCCTGGTATTCAGCACCCGTGTCTGATTCTGGTCGACGAACGGAACTCTGATCCTCAGTTAAGCTATATCATTAATCCTCCGGATCTGTCTGGTGATGTTCTGACCTGTCGACATCCTGGTTCTGCTGCGGAGATTGCTCAATTGTCGAAGGCGTTTCCATCGCGCATGCTGTACGTATTTGATCCGGAGGCATTTCAGTTGACGAAGTCTCAGTTGTCGGCTCAGGCTGGCGATGCACCGGCCGCCACAGAAAAGGAGCCCCGACCATGATTCCATTGCGGGACAATATTCCGGCGCGAACAACCCCGGTTGTGAACTATGCGTTGATGATCGTGTGTGTCCTGGTGTTTCTCGTGCAATCCGCAGACACGGACGGTACGTTCACGTTGCGTTTCAGCATGATTCCCCAGCGGATTACAAAACCTGATCAGCCGGTGTTGATTGAAGATCATCGAATCGTCAAGACGCCGTTCGGAACTCGCGAGGTCACCGTTCGCCACGAAGTGCCTCCGCTTGCGTTTCCGGCGTGGACAACGGCGATTACCTGCGTATTTCTGCACGGAAGCTTCATGCACCTGCTTGGGAATATGTGGTTCCTGTATATCTTCGGGGACAATGTCGAAGATCGACTCGGCCACTGGGGCTATCTGCTCTTCTACATGGGCTGTGGAATCGCCGCGAGCTTTGCGCACTATGTGTTTGAAGTGAACTCCGGAATTCCTACTCTGGGTGCGAGCGGTGCGATTGCCGGTGTGATGGGCGCGTATCTGGTGCTCTATCCTCATGCCAACGTCATGACTCTTGTTCCGCTGCTGTTTATCCTGCAGATGATGGTCATCCCGGCACCGATTTTTCTCGGGCTCTGGTTTGTGATGCAGCTGTTGCAGGGAACCTTTTCGATCGGTGCAACTGAGGCCGCCGGTGTTGCCTGGTGGGCTCACATCGGCGGCTTTGTCGCGGGCTTCATCGTCGCATGGTTGCTGAACAAAAGCGGGCAGACTCAACCACGAGTTCTCGTTGTGCGGCCCGGAACTGATCGACGTTTCGATCACATTCGTTTTCCATGGGACTGATTATTCTTCCCCGTCCTTTTTGACCATTTCCTTGTATCGCTTCTGGAACTTGGCCACCTTGGGCCCCACCACAGCCGCGCAGTAAGGATTGTCAGGGTTCCGAGCAAAGTAGTCCTGATGATAGTCCTCGGCCGGATAGAATTTTTTCATCTCTTCGATCGTCGTGACAATCGGGTCGTCGAAGTCTCCTGACTTGTCGAGTTCAGCGATGACCTTTTTTGTTGCCTCCTTCTGGGCTTCATCATGGAAGAAGACCGAGGAGCGATACTGAGTTCCCACGTCGGCACCCTGACGGTTCTTCGTCGTGGGATCATGAGTATGGAAGAAGACGTCCAGCAATTGATCGAAAGTCACTATTGAGGGATCGAATTCAATCTGAATCACTTCCGCGTGTCCGGTCAGCCCGGTGCAAATGTCTTTGTAGGTTGGATTTGGCTTCACGCCACCCGTGTACCCGCTGACAACCTTCAGAACTCCGCGACATTTCAAAAACACAGCTTCCGTACACCAGAAACA
>CAIXQV010000424.1 GCA_903921605.1 uncultured Planctomycetaceae bacterium
AAAAATCGTAACAGCTGGAATAATCGATACCGATTCGATGCCCGGAACTCATCGCTGCGACTTCAATCGGACCTGAAACCAGCATCCGGTGGCTGAGTCTTTCAACTCAACGTCGCCGCCATGCAGGCGAGCCAGCTCACGAGTGATCGACAATCCAATCCCCGTCCCGGTTGAAGCTCTCAGATCACTGCTGAGTCTTGAAAAGGGCTGAAAGACACTGGCTCGATGAGCGGTCGGAATCCCGGGTCCGGCATCGATCACATCAATCGTGGCATACTCCGAACTCACCGCGACTTGAATCTTTAGATGTCTCCCCGCTGCCGCATACTTCTCTACATTACTGATCAGGTTACCCAGAATCTGTTCGACAAAATCCGGATCCAGCCACAAGTCAGTGCCGGACTCGCCACTAACCTGAATCTCAATCCCGTGGTTTTGCAGAGACGGTGTAAACCGCTCTGCAATTTGTCTAATAAGCTCTATCGCATTGACAGACACAGGATATAACTGCAGTGTCTTGCGTTGTTGTCGAGCAAACGTCAGCACGTTGCCAATTAGCCGGCTCAATCGCTGAGCCTCCGATGAAATCACTTCCAGCCTTCGCAGAGGCTTCTCTGACTGATCGGCTTCCACCTGCTCCAGATCATGCTCCAGCAGGTCAGCGTAGAGTCGAATATTCGTCAGCGGTGTCTTGAGTTCATGCGACACCTGATTCACAAAGCTGACCTGCTGCGACGCTTCCCGCATGTCACGCGAATAGTCTCGATAGAGCAACCACGCCAGAGAAGTCAGTGTCATCGCAAACGCACCAAGGCCAGCCGCAAATCCCAAATACGCACTGCGGCCACCGCCTGTGGCAATTTGGTCGGGCGGTATGAAACACTGCAGTCGCCAGGAAGCCAGAGGTGCCGCGACAGGAGCTTCACAGAAGGGCACCGCGTCTGCGGTGACATCGTCGCCCCATTCGTAGACGACCTCCGAAGATGAACTCAAAACTCGAAACGCAGTTTGAACATCCGAAGATCCCAGCTTCGAATCAGAACGATCGGTCTCCGGCAACCATGAGATCAAATCAGAGATCCATCGAGCTCGCTCCAGTGCGGCTCCCACAATGTGGCCCGACGGCCTGCGTTGCCAGTAGATCAGGTTGAGTCCTCGATCCCAATACCACACAAACCATCCATTTGAGGGCAAGAACGGAGCCGGCTGTTCTCGCGTTTCCGCCCGAGCCGTGAATTCCGGTGCGGCCATCGCCGGGTCAGCGGCACTGAACGCAGGCTCGTTCTGCAGTGGTGCAGCCTGCAGGGGTGCCGCCAGCGTTGCGGCCGTGGTTTCCTCAGCGGTTCTGGAATCGGGCCCGGTTCGGGCACTGCTCGCCGCAGGAGCCCTCAAGTTACCGCGAGCCCCCTCTGCCAAGGCTGGAGCTGCGGCTTCAAACGGATCAGAAGGAGCGGGCTGTTGCGACGCCTCCGCTTTTGATCGAGTAACGTTTCCCGGTGGAGCAGACATCTTGACACTGGGGCTGGCATTCTCATCCAGAGCCGCAGAATCCAATGTAGTCGCTTTCTTTTCAGCCGCTGCGTTTTTGACTGACTTGATCGCCGCTACCAGCTCCTCCAATGGACTTGTCGCCGGAGGCGTATCAGCCACCATTGGAGCCGCCTGCTGTGGAATTGCTGCAGCGGGCATTGAACCTGATGCGATCTGATCGGCCAGCGAATTCTCCGAAGACCCATAGGACGGATCTGTTTGCTGCTGCGAACGAGATTGTCGCTGTTCGACTTCCGAGCGAAATGCTCCCCCGCCACCACCAGACATCGCGATTGCAGACCGATCACCGCCAGCCCCGGCCTCAGTCCGTGCGATGGCGTTCTGAAGATCCCACTGAGTAAACATTCGGGCGGCCTGATTCAGAAACGTCAGCTCTGAACCATTCAGCACCCCGGCCGGGTTTGGGTACATCAGCCGCCCGTCAGGAGAAAGCACAAACAGCTGCGTGACCTGCGGTTCTGATCGAACAACCTCCCGCAACACCGACAGATCAAAATCATCCACCGAGGTGATTTGATGAAGTCGCCGCTGAGATTCCTCAAACCGCAATGCGACCTGCCGATTGACGTCGTCCAGCCGCTTCTGCATCACACTGCGAAATCGCTGCTGCGTGACCGACTGCTCATCCCGCGCCATGCGAACCCCAAGCCATGTCAGCAGACTGACGGGGAGCAATACGATCAGGATCATCAGAATCAAGGAGCGACGTTTCATCCGGACGACCAGCCAGCAGAAACCGGAAAGACCAATATCAGCACCGCAGCATGATACTCAGACCAACCGAACTGCAAATCTGCTTTTCCGCATTCCTGGGTGAGTTCGCTCAAACCCGTCTCTGCAGCAATGTCACCAACACTGCAAACCGCTGCCCAACCACCACATACGCGGATGTCAGGAAATTGTGAGATGTTGCAACTGGAGTGCTGGCTTCAGCCAGCATCCTATCCTGAATCTGAACAACAATGTCGACTGAAGTCGGCACTACGAAACAGGAACAACAACTCGCTACGCCTGCAATGTCTCACCATCAGCGTTCACGGTCTGCAGAATTTCAGGGCTGGGGAAGCGATCCCGGTAGCGAAATTTCTGCCACCAGTTGGCTTTTCGCAGCAGCGGATCCGTCGCGTCGACAACGCGAGTCTTCCCTTTGCGAGTCACGATCGTAAGCTTGTTGCCAGGAGCGGGTCCGACCACCATCCAGAACTTGTCAACCACGTAAGAATAATCTTCGCCCAACTCCGCAGGATGCACAGACCGAGCGCGCGGTCCTGGGTGAGGACTTTGTTTTGTTACGGTATAGACGACAAGATCGCCCGACTGAAATCCCTGGTTCGGCAACACGGACACGCTCTGAACTCCACGCGGTGACTTCCTGGTCACTGAAAACAGTGGTGGATAGGACCACTGAATCTCGCAGGTTTTACCCTTCATTGCGAATCAGTACAACCGGAATCCCGGCATTGGCAGACTTCCAGCGGTCCGTGAGTGCATTTCGTAGTGCCGACTTCAGTTGGCATTTACGCTGCGCCGGGCAGTTCGCACTGTTCCGCTGAGATGTAGACCGGACCGAGCGAAGCGAGTTCCGGCTTGTTCAAGAGACACTCAATTTCCGGAACTCGCTGGCGCTCGGTCCGGCCTACGAAACTTCGGTTCTCGAGTTGAAGCGTAAGGGCGCGAGCCCTCCGGTCTCTGCACCGAATTGGAGGACTTTCTTCACCGGACAGCCTGCGCTGTACCGCTAAGAGCAAAGTGTTTTTCTGTAGCCGAATTCGTGAGAATTCGGATGCCTTCCAGGGACCCGCACCGAATTCTCACGAATGCGGCTACTCACAACGCACACCACTCAGAGTATCACGCGTTCCGGCTGGTCATCCGAAAACACCGCTCAATTTCGCATCAGGAACTCATCCGTATTAAACAACGCCCGTGCCACGCTGGTCCATGCAGCCAATGTTTCCACCGGCGAATCGGTTTCAGTCCTTGTCACAAATTTGGCGGCTTCCTCAGGTGCGGAGACGAATCGAGACAGCTCACGGCTCAAAAAGTCCTCCAAAATAGCGACCTCATGGGCTGACGGTTCGCGTGTCAGGCACGTTAGAAACATCTCCCGGCAACGATCTTTGTCGCTCGTCAATTCGGAAGCGGCCAGAGTCCTCCTGGCAAGCCCCTCAGCCAGCTCCGTAAACACCTTGTCATTGGCCACGGTTAAGGACTGCAACGGAGTATTCGAACGCGATCGTCGAGTACACACGGTACTAAAATCCGGAGCATCAAACGTCTGCAACAACGGATACGGAGCACTGCGATAAAACATCGTGTAC
>CAIXQV010000425.1 GCA_903921605.1 uncultured Planctomycetaceae bacterium
CATCAATGTGAACGGAGACTGAAAGAAATCAACCAGACCATTGAAGGCGTAAACAACACGAGGTTGGAGTTCATTGAGAAGTGCTGACGCAACACGACATTGAAAAGTGGGATCACTGTTGCTGACCAGTCGGCATAGCGATTCTCGTCCAGCTCCATTTCCGTCAGTTTGCCAGCCTGGATCTTCGTACAGAGCTTTTGGGACAGACGAATAATCATGGATCTTCCAGCATCCCTGCAGATTGTTCGGTGGACTTGATCAATGACTCCTTCTCCTGCCTCGAAAGAGCCTTGACTGCCAATTCACGTTTCAATGCATGACTTTGGTTTTCCTGTGGCTCACGGTACACCAAGACAACTGGCAGACGACTCCTGGTGTAGCGTGATGCCGTTCCTGCGTTGTGTTGGTCCAGTCGGCGAGGCAGATCGTTGGTGATGCCGGTGTAAAGCGAATTGTCGGCACACCGCATCAGGTAGACAAACCATGTTGCATCTGACTTCTTGTTCTTGAGTTCTGTGAGCAGCTTTGCCACAGCCAATTCTTTTGCCTTTGCCTCCACTTCCACAGTGATGGCCTTCCGCCGCCAGCACTTTGGGAAATCATTCACATCAATGAAATCATGATGACGCTCAGGCTTTGGTCCCTCCCAGCCTTCTATTGGGCTGGAAATGTGGAACATCGGTTCCCTGTTCCATGTGGTCATTGCCTGTTTCGTTGCTTCTTCGATGCTCAAGTCGTCCGAGTTGCAACGATGATGATGTACATCGTAAACGAGGGGAATTCCAGTTGATCGACAGATCGGCAATAGATCGGCTGGTGTGTAGGTCTTGTCGTCATTTTCAACGGTCAAACGGCTTCTGACTCTGGAAGACAGGCGGTCAAGGTTGCGTGCGAAGTCAGCAAGGGCTTTTTGCTTGTCGCCATAAGCTCCGCCGCCGTGAATGTTGATGACATCGGCCTCCACCCATTCGGCGACCTCAGCCTGGTATTCGAGTTCAAGGACAGACTTCTCAACAACATCAGCACGAGGCGAGTTCAGGACAACAAATTGATCAGGATGGAAGCAGGTTCGCAGTTCATGCTGCATCACGAACTTCCCACATTCCTTGAATCGTCGAATGATTTCATCGCCGTCTGGCAAATCTGTGACCGCATATCCGCATTCAGGATGCGTCTTGATAGGAAGGATTTGACTGTTGATGCGAAAGCAGCCGATGTTGTTTGCTGCACAGAACTGAAGTGATGCCAGCAAGGCGTCAGCGTTCTCCATGCAGAGACGGCTCAGTTTTGCCAAAGCGTCAAGCCGCTTCATCTTGCTGATCGCTGTGGCCGTCGTGGTAACGAACTTGATGGGCTGGTCCCGGAACATGCAGCAGAGGCCAAGGCGGATCATGCCTCTACCTCAGCTGCTTTCAAGAAGCTCTTTTGCTTTACGATCGCCATTGATGTCACGATGGAATTCTGGCTGCTCATACTGCTCGAAGATCCAATTAAAAACACAAATCAATCTTCCAACAGCCATTCTCTGGCTCTTTCCATCAACAGCAGATCTCTGGTGCATTGGCGAATGTCGTTCTTTCGCATGTCTTCTACATCTTCCGCATCAGTCTCCTCGTCTCCGTCGAACAAGGCAGGATCAAACGGCTCTGACTGTTTGGCCACTTCCAAATAGGTAGCCAGTTGCCAACGCTCAAAGATTGATTTGATCTCGGCGACAAAGGCTGGAATCTCTGCACGGAAAGAAGCGTGATCATCTGCCGCCTCAAGGAAGTTGATGAACTTATCGCCGACCAGATATTCAAGTGCCTGCGGA
The DNA here is from genome assembly GCA_903921605.1 of uncultured Planctomycetaceae bacterium. The sequence continues at coordinate 1,814 of CAIXQV010000425.1, forward strand.
GTGCCAAACTCGTCTTCGATGTTTCTGGCGGCTTCGCATTGTTCAATCCAGATTTTGCTCAAGTCCATTTGTCACTCTTCCAGCTTCTCTTCGCAATAGATGAGGACCCCCTCAGCCTGCCGTTCGTCCAGCAGGTCGAGGGCCAGATGTGCGGCAACATAACACAGCACGA
>CAIXQV010000426.1 GCA_903921605.1 uncultured Planctomycetaceae bacterium
AATCGAGCGAATCGATGACGACGGTCTGATATTCATGCGGCTCGGTCAGCAGCGAGTTGAGATATCCGACCACGTCATCGAATGATGTGGCTAGCGGGAATTTGTCGCAGTCAATCTCAGCCAGTCCATCTTCGGTTTGAATAAAGACGGGAGCGGGGCACTGCGACCCAAACGTCGACTTGCCGATGCCTTCGGTGCCGTACAGCACAAGGCGTGGGGGAAGCGGCTGTTTGCCGCGTTGGATTGTTTGAAGAAGAGTCATTGGATCGATCCTTTGCCTGTGAGTGATTGAGGGTTGTGTCCTTGAGACAGCTATCACGTATGCCGTTCGGAAGGACGCTGTCCGTTTTTCGCAATCAATTTTCGAAACCGGCTTTACTGAAAAACTCTCGTGCTGCATCAAGCGAGTTCTTGACCTGTCGACGTGACGTGCCGAGCTCCCGGGCCGCGGACACGACCGCGCCAGACATCACACACTGGCAAACTTGCTGCAGGGCAAACGGCAGTCTGCTGAAAGCACTCTGAAAGGCTTCCTCTGTTTCGATGGCTCTAAGTTTGTCTTCAGCCCCCATTTGCAGGCGTCGTCGATCATCGGTCTCTGCAAGGCCTGTCCCTGTCGCACCTCTTGGGTGAGACGAGATCTGATCGATCGACTGTGTGTGAGCGAACACCGCACGCTTGGATCGTTGACGCTCCCGAACCATTCTGGCCACGGTCGTGTTGACGACACGATTGATGAAGGTGTTGATGGAAGCTCGAGCGGGATCGAACTTCCCAATCTGCGTCAGGACAGCGGCCCAAAGATCCTGTTCCAGATCCTCCGCTTCGTGGCGACGAAACCCTGTCGTTCGAGAAAGTTGCCAGGCTTTGCAGCAAACCAGGCGTTTGGCATAGGGAGTCAGAACGGCGTCCGGTGTGACATGTTCGCACATCAGTCTTTCTGAGGCCGGAAGCAGACACCCGGAAAGCCGCAGGAAACTTGCGGTAAGCGATGAGCGACGGCACCTTGACCGTCCATGAAAGACATCGCGACTGACCTTCGGGTGATGGCCTCGGCGGCCTTCAAACGGCAGCCCGGGTGTCGCATTTTGGGTCGCTGCTATGGCCAAATATTTGACCGCAGCGACGACGTAATCTATTGCCAGTCAATGGCATCCGTTGAGTTGGAAATTATTTTCCGGTTGTCGCAGCGTTGCGACGCGACAGTTCGACGGACCGAATCACTGTTGTGCCTGGCCGGCGTTTTCACTTCGATACCGCTGCGTTTGAGTGCCCGGTGAACTTTGTCTTTCGAGATCTCCGTCTTGGTTTGTTTGGACAATGATTCTGCAGCCAGTCGCACGGACCCGTGTTGGTGGTAGGCCGCCACCAAAGCTTCATCCGTAAGCATCGACGCAATCTCTTCCTTGACCTGTCGCCGGATTGCACGAGCCGGTACTCGCTGACGTGGCACTACCGGGGCTTCGCTGACCATGTCATCCTGATCCGTCACGCATTCGAACAATTGCAGGGCGTCGAAGGACAAGCGGTTGTCGCACCACTGTGACACCTGCGACAGTGCGACAAAAGCGGGAGACCTGCCGAGCCACAACGGTTCCGGAACGACGGAGTCATAGGTCAGCACGATGGCCCGTGTGGCCGGCTTCATGGCGGATCTCAACTCCGCCTCCGAGAGTGATTTCCAGTCCCGCAGCAGCCACACCTCGCGGGACTTCTGCTGCCAGGGAGCCCGTCCCAATCGCCAAAGCTTTTGGGAAACTTCCACGGACGCTGTGCCCGTTAATGAAAGTGCCTCGGTGATATCTGTCGCAATGGCGTTCAAGTCGAAAAACCATTGGCGGAGTTCCTCCGGACGAAGTCGCACACGGCCATATTCCGGGCAAGGAATAAACCAACGCGCATCTCCTCCCGGAGACTCCAGCATGACAGGCTGTTCGTGGTGGTCGAGACATTCTGGGCAGACGACGTACTCCGCAGCGGAGGTCTCACGCAGCCACGATTGCGTCAAGACGTTCAGCACATTGGCCTCAATCCAGCCATCAAAACCGTGGCTGGTGTAGCCACAGTTTTGAGTATCCAGCATCAGCCACAGGGTGCGGAGCCAATCACGCATTGCAGATCCCCCACATTCGCAGGCAGCGTTCACCAACAACGCGAAGATCGTCCGCCTTTTCCTTAAGATTGCAGGTGTTCGGTGCATGTACGCTGAACGTCAGCGGACGGATACGAGATCTCCCACGCGGCCTTACCAGCAGATGGAATCCCACGGACAGCACCTTGAGGCATTCTGGTTTGAGCGCCCGCTCCGCCAATCGGCCCCGCAGCTGATTGTCAGCGGCAATCAGGTCTGTGCCAGGCGAGAACCCGATTTCCTCATAACGTACGTCTGAGGAAGATCGGGGCGCGTAGCGAATGTGAGTCAGCCGCACACTCGACACGCGATCCTCCGGCGCAGTAGGAAGCTGCAGTCCAGAAGACAGAAGATGATCGAGGCGATAAGCCGGACGCTCGGCAAACGGCGCATCCACCGGCTGTGCGAGAACGGCTCGGCAAAACGCCTCTTTAAGCTGCAAATGAATCTCGCGACCGCCACGTGCCGCCACATCCAGTGTTCCCTGCTGACGATCCAGGGAGAAGACATTGGAGAACGCATACCGCCCCGACAGAGCCTCGATGTGGCCATCTTCCTGAAACTCCATCACCTGGTCGGGCCAGTTGTCCAGATATGCACAGAAATAATCCACCCCGGACTGCCGCTGATGATGTTCAATACAACAGTGGTGCCCACGCAGCTGCGCTGAATAGATATGGCGGAGTTCGTTCTGCAGAGCGTCGATGCGAGCATCATCAATCTGCAGGTCTCCGGGAACGCTGACCTTCGACCGCTTCCAGTACCGGCCAGTCAGCGCGAACTCGGCTCTAGCGAGGAACTCCGCCTGCGAAAACGCCTCGGGCAGATTCAGCCAAGCCCAGACGATTTGATCATTGCGATGTTCAAAGCGGTCGAATTCACCAACTCGCTCGGGATGCTGAGTTTGTATCTCTTCCAGCAACGCGGTCATTCCATGTTCCTGTGACAGCGTGTGGATCTTCTGCAGCACGAGCTGCATGTGGGCACGCTCCTCATCGGGAATCGACTGCCAGGCGTCGTACAAAGGCCCACAGTTGCGGCGTTTGACGCTGGCCCCGTGAGAGGGCGGCGTTCCTTTGTGGCGAAGAATGAACTCCCGCAGGAGGTTGAGAGAGAAAGAGCGCAGGACACGGATCGGATCGAAAGTCTGAGCCATAGAAATAGTCGTTCCCATGAGACGTACGGCGAACGGCCTCCATACCAGTGAAACGCGCAAGCCAGCGCGCACGGGGAGTATAAAAGCGAGTGAACAAGAAGGGCGCAGCCACAGCTCAATGGGCAGCGCAAGCAGATCCGTCAGGCGATTGGCGGCGGTAACTCAACGGCAACAAACCGGAGTTCGCGGTCCTGAGCGATGAAGGACCAACCGGACCATGTGCCCCAGGCAAGATGGAAGAAACACGCCTGTGTCAGGCTTCTGAGTGTTCGGCTGTGAAGCATCAAAAGGGTCCAAAAAACGGCTGCAAACGTCATACAGCGGTGCGATGCGAGGCTCTTGAATGGAACGCTGACTTTACCGCATTGACAGTCGGTGTCAACGTTTGATTCCGCGATAGTTGGTGCTCACTTCGCGCGGCTAAACGCAACCCATTGCACGCCAACGATGTACCGATTTGAACAAATCTTATGCCCACGAAATCGTTTTAAATCGGCATCTTGAAAAAAAGTCAATTCTCCTCACATCTGAAGCGCGTTTCCGGTGTGCAAAGTCTCTGTGCCGAGTTACAAGAACTGGTCAATGACGGCAGAATGAGAAATCAGCCGTAATAACGGGGGACGCAGAATCGTGGGAGACAGCTTTGCTCAGAATTGACCGGAACAAGCAAACACTCACACCGCTGGAGCAACCATCGCTATCTGAAGCTCTGGTTAGGGAGCGGTATGACCTGCAGGAATTCATTTGCAACAGCCCGAATGTGTTCTTTGAGGAAATCGGGCAGGAATTATTTCTGATCGGAAAAGAAGTACAGCCGTCTGATAGCGTTCAGGATCGCATCGACGTCTTGGCGATTGACAAGGACGGTACTTGCGTTGTTGTGGAATTAAAACGTGGCAATCACAAGCTCCAACTCTTTCAGGCCATTTCGTACGCTGGAATGATTGCAGATTGGGATACTGGTGCGTTTCTTCAGTTACTGGATCAATCTCGGCGCGATGAACTCGAAGAATTTTTAGATGTCGAGGTAGAGCTTAAGGACATCAACCGAGAGCAACGTATTGTGCTGATTGCCGAGGCTTTTGATTTCGCGTTGCTCAAGGGGGCAGAATGGTTGAGTGAACGGCATAGTATCGATATTCGATGCTGTCGAATTTCACTTGCTCGAGACGCGGCCGATGGAAATGAGTTTCTTGTGTGTTCCAACGTCTACCCGGCGCCCGAGCTTATTGAACAGGCGGTAGCCCGTCGCCGCAAATCGCAACTTGGAGGCGAGTCGAAATGGTCCCATTGGGAAGAGGCACTCAGCTCGGTTACAAACCAATTGGTGGCAGCATTTTTTAGAGAGGAGATCTCGCAACAGAGAGAACAATATCTTCCGAAACGCACGATATTCTTTCGAATTGCAGGTAAACGCCGCTGGTTTGTACGGGCCCGGCAAAACCTCGCATACGTTTGGCAGTATGGCCGTTTCCAGGATGATCTGAGCTTCTGGTCTCGTGAGCTTGGAGAAGATGCTCGCGTCGAACCGATTAATGGCGGAAAATGCCTAGAGGCTATTTCAAAACCCGTTCAAGCATAACATCATGCAGGCGAGATGAAAGAAACCTTCGAAGAGATGAGCGTGTCGTTCGTGTCGGACAAGGAGTCGTCTCTGGTATTGAAGCC
>CAIXQV010000427.1 GCA_903921605.1 uncultured Planctomycetaceae bacterium
CGCATTGGTGGAATCTGTGGGAAGACCACTCAGGCCGTGCAGGAAGCGGAAACACTTTTGCGGCTGAGATATCATTGCGGTCTGCTCAGCCTCGCCGCGTTACCTCAGGCGACTGAAGATGAGTTGATCTCGCATGTGAAGTCGGTTGGCAGTGTCATTCCAATCGTCGGCTTTTATTTGCAGACGGCTGTCGGAGGGCGAGTACTCCCGTATTCCTTCTGGCGTCGCTTCGTTGAGATAGAAGCCGTTGTGGCCATCAAGATCGCGGCCTTCAATCGCTATCAGACTTTGGATGTCATCCGCGCTGTCGCGGAATCAGGCCGAGATGACATCGCACTCTACACTGGCAACGACGACAACATTGTCGCCGATCTGATTACGCCGTGGAGGCTGGGAGTGCGACAACTCCGCTTCACCGGCGGACTCTTGGGGCATTGGTCTGTCTGGACAAAGTCAGCGGTCGAATTATTGCAGCGTTGTCAAACTGAAACTGCGTCGCCCGAACTTCTGCAATTGGGAGTTGAAGTGACCGACTGCAATGCGGCCTTCTTCGACGCCGCCAATAATTTTCACGGCTGCATCGCAGGTATCCACGAAGTGCTGCGTCGCCAGGGTTTGCTGCAGGGCATCTGGTGCCTTGATGAAAGCGAAGGATTAAGTCGCGGACAGGCTCAGGAGATTGAACGCGTCTATCGAACCTATCCACATCTGAACGATGACCAATTCGTCGCGGAACATCTTGATGCGTGGCTTCGATAGCTCTGCTTCGACAGCCCACGGCCTGAAAAATCCCCGGAGCGTGCAGAAACCCCGAATCACGGATTCGCACAATGTGAGCGTCGAGGTGCACAGGCCTCCGGTGGCCACGCATGCGACTCGCCGAAACAGGAGGGATCAGAAAGTTATCTGAGATAATTCTTTTGCGTTAGTTCCGTCCGTGCAGAAGGTGCCATGGGTGAATGAAAAACAACCGAAGCGAACGGTCTGCTTCTGACTATGAGATCAGAAAAACCTCCCAGAGCAACAAGCACTCCATTTCAATTCTGTCTCCTTTTACGGCAATCAGGCTGTTTTCTACGCAAAACCCGCGGCGTAATCCTTGCCACATCCATCTTGACAGGGGCCGGGATTGTGGGACACTAGAGTGATGCTGAACCTTTACATAATCCTGACCGGCTTAGTGCTCGTCGTCCCACCGGGATTGTGTCACCACTGCGCAAAATCTACCGAAGATTTCGCGCATGCCTGGTATGCGTCTAGTTCGGAAGAACTGTTGACCGCCAGCGAAGGGGAAGTGGAAGAGCCCGAGTTATTCTTTCACGGGGTTGCATTGTTTGAGCACCGCGCCCAGCCAGACGGCCATCTGCCTCTGAACTGGAGCTACAAGGTTCACTTTGCGGCCGTTGATCCGCAGGGCTGTCGACCGCCTCCAGCTTGCTGAACTTTCTACTGTTTAATCGTTGTCATGGAAGCCAACTCCAGGCAATTTCGTGACATGTGCTTCTCTGCGCTCGTCAACGATGAGTCAGTTCCTGACTCCTGATTGTTGCGAAGAGATGTTCGCTTCTGCCTGGACAACTACGGCATGAGCCTTGCTGATTAAAACTTGCCTGCGCGGCTGAGAGATTTCCAGCGCGCCGCACAAATTCAGAGTTCGACTTTCCCGGAAAGGGAGCCCGTGTCGACAGTTGCCGCCGCTGATGTCCCGGTCAATGAGACTCCGCCTGAGTTGGTGTGTATTCGCGAAGAGCTTCTCGCTATCGCCGAATTGTTGCCTTTGCAGGGACCAATTACGGCGTTCGCGTTTCTGAATCCTTTGCAGGGAATGGAAGACCAACCATTCGTTGAAGCCCTGCGACAGGTCTCTCAGATTTACGGTTGCGAGCCATTTCTGTCCGAAAATCGCTATCGTCAGAAGATGGCGCGAGGCCGAATCACGGTCGACGATCTGCGCGAGATACTGCGAGAGGAGAATCCCGGGGAGGCAGATGTTCGCATCGGCGGAATCGTCGGGCTGATTGATCTGCGTTTGAGTATGTTGCAACACTCGGTAACACCGGGCAATCAGAACGAACTGCGTTGGACGATCGCCGAATCAGACGCGTTGCGACGTTTCAGGACGGAGATGACTCACGAAGTGCGTGACCGCCTGCTGGAACAGACTCAGCACTGGATTATGCGTGACCTGAGATCACCGGGTGAGCCGAGTCCGACAACCGATCATCCGGAAATCTCCCGGATCGTTCAGGACGTTGTTTCAAAGTTTGTTCGAAGCAACATCGAACGATGGTCGGACGAAACGTGGGAGCAGGTTTCGCTCGACTTACTCTGGAAGATTATTCAACAGCGAATCACAACCACGCCAGCTCCTCGCAGAACCATGCACCGGGAAGTCCGGCATCGTGACCTGCTGCTGGATGCAATTCGAGAAGACACCGACATCCTTGTGCATGAAGTTCTGATCCGTTTCTGCGCTGCCTATCTGGATCAGGGATATGCGGAGTGGCGACTTCCGGATCGCGACGCCGGATTCCTTGCCTCATTCTGCGCGCTGTTTCAATCGGGTGGTTTTGGACACCGACGCTGGATGCGACCGTTGGCTGCAGAGCTGAAAAAGTTGCAGGCGGGCCGTATATCGCCGCTGCAGTGTATTGCGGATTCGCTTCGGCAGCTTGGAGTTGAAGACAGTGAACGTCATGAGTATCTCAGGAACACTCTCCTGGCCCTGCGTGGCTGGGCCGGAATGATCTGGCAGACGGAGATAAGACCGGACCGGGTTTATCGTTATTCACCTCCGGGGACACTGATCGAATTCGTTGCCATCAGACTTCTGTTGGACCGTCTGGCGGCAGCCAGTGTTTCACGAGAAGTCATGGACTTTCGCAGGCCATTGAACGAACTCCGCACGTCGTTGCGAGCCTCTCTGCATGCGGCAAATGGTAGCTCGACAGACGATCAAAGAGCCTACTTAATTCTTCAACTGGCTCAGATCCATGGTTGGTCACCGCAAACTCTTGCGGAATTGTCGGAGACTGCCTGGACTGGACTGATCACAGAAGTGGATCGCTTCTCCAGCTTTGAACGTCGTCGGGTTTTCCATTTTGCATTTGAACGTCAACTGGTTCATCGAGCCCTTGATGCGGTTTCAATCCGAGTTGCCAAGCCGCCAACAAAGCCCAAGACGCCTCAACTGCAGATCGTGACCTGTATTGATGCTCGCGAAGAATCTTTTCGGCGTCATCTGGAAGAAGTGGCCCCGGACGTTGAAACCTTTGGCAACGCAGGATTTTTCTGCGTACCCATGTACTATCGCGGCGCGGCGGAAGCACACTTCACGGCGCTTTGTCCGATCGTGGTGATGCCGAAGAACTGGATCGTGGAAGATGTTGTTTATGCTCTGGAAGATTCACATCGTCAGCGAGCGACCGCGCGACGTCTGCTGGGGACGGCTTCTCACCAATTCGATACGGGTACTCGCAGTTCACTGCGAGGGGCTGTTTTGACGGCGTTGCTGGGCCCCCTGGCCACCGTTCCTTTGCTGGGACGAATTCTGTTTCCTCGATTCGCGGCCAAAATGCACCGAACGGCTCGACGCTTCGTCGCACCACCCGCGGTCACTCGACTACGTTTGGAGCGAGCGGAAGGAGCTCCGGCCGGTCCGGATGACGAGGGAATCGGTTTCACACTTTCAGAAATGGTCAACATTTCAGAACGATCTCTGCGAGACATCGGGCTGATCTCCAATTTTGCTCGACTGGTTATGTTTCTGGGTCATGGTTCCAACTGCCTCAATAATCCTCACGAGTCGGCCTATCACTGCGGTGCCTGTTCCGGCAGCGCGGGAGGCGCGAATGCGCGAGCGCTGGCGGCGATGCTGAATGATGTGCGCGTGCGTCGACAATTGAAGGAACGAGGACTGGAGATCCCGGAAGAGACTTACTTCATCGGCGGTTTGCACAACACGGGCTCGGAAGAGATCACTTTCTTCGACCTCGAACTGCTGCCAACATCTCATGTCCGATCATTGCGACTGGCGCGGGATTTGTTCAGCCGGGTGGCCGAACGGAATGCTCATGAGCGATGTCGACGCTTTGAATCGGCACCACTGGATCTGACGGCTTCTGAAGCGTTGTTGCATGTTCAGGAACGAACAGAAGATCTTGCACAAACTCGGCCGGAGTACGGAAACAGCACGAACGCCATGTGTTTTGTTGGCCGTCGCAGTCGGATTCGAGGATTGTATTTGGATCGGCGATCGTTCCTGATGTCGTATGACAAGTCGCAGGATACGCCCGCCAACATGATCCTGGCTCGAATTCTGGGAGCCGTGATCCCGGTCTGTGAAGGCATCAATATGCTTTACACCCTGTCGGCCATTGACAATCGCGGCTGGGGCTCGGGCACCAAGCTTCCGCACAATGTGACGTCGCTGCTGGGAGTGATGGACGGCGCGGCGAGCGATCTGCGGCCGGGACTTCCATGGCAGGGTGTTGACATCCATGAACCCGTGCGACTGCTGTTTGTGGTCGAGACAACTCCGGAAGCCATGCTGCAGATTATGGCCGAAAATCCCGCGGTGGGTCGTATCTGTCGCAACGGCTGGGCACAGTTGGCTGTGCTTGATCCGGACTCATCGAGGATCCAGCGATTCATTGACGGGAAGTTCGAAGACTACTCACCAACATCGACCGCACTGGCGTCTGCTGATTCATCGCTCGAGTGGTATCGCGGTTGGCGCGACCATCTGAACTTCGCACTGATTCGAACTGCTGGAGGAGTTCCGGCTGCTGCTTCATAGATGACACTCCATCCTTCCTTCCTGAATGGCAGGTTTCGAACTCACACTTTCGCGACCTGCCGCTGACTGATTTTTCAGAACACATCACTCGCAGCCTACCCTCATGCTCACAATTGCCGGAATTATTGTTGTTGCCGCTCCGTTGCTGCTGCTGGCTGTTTTTGGAATAGCGACGCTGCTTCGCATATCGCTGACAGAACGAAACATGGCCAGATTCACCGAGGCATCGACGGTCTTAGGGCTGATCTCTGCGTTGTTCATTCTGGCCGTAATGCTGGCGACCAACGAACGCAATGTCTCTGTGGTGCTTGGTGACTGGGTCAGGATCTCCGGATCTCACGCCCATGACCTGTCAGGGCACGAAGAGCAACATGACCACGAGGCCAGACCCTTAGAGCACCCTTCAGAAAAGATGATGCCGGAAGACAAAGGATCTGACGCCCACGCAGTCATAAAGAGCGTCAATGAAAATGGGGCGACTGAAAAAGAAGCCGCTGAACACGAGGCTGCAGAAGAAGCGGCGGAAAATGAAGTGGCCCATGCTGCTGCATCGAGTGAGGAATCGCATTCAGATCATTTCCACTTTCGTCTGAAGTTCGTGTTTGATCGCCTCAGTGTTCCTTTTGTCATCATGACGTTTGTGTTGTGCGGAGTCATCGCGGCTTTTGCCAGTCGTTATCTGCATCGCGACGAAGGCTTTCATCGATTCTTTATTTACTTCTCGTTCTTTCAGTTGGGCATGATCCTTTCGTCAGTTGCGGGCACCATCGAAACCTTGTTCTTTGGCTGGGAGCTGGTTGGACTTTCCTCCGCATTGCTGGTCGCATTCTTTCATGATCGACCGGCCCCGGTGGCTAACGGCCTGCGAGTTTGGGCGGTCTATCGCATCGCCGATGCGGCCTTTCTGGTGGCCGCATTGACCCTGCACCATCTCTCCGGGTCCGGAGACTTTGACGGCATCGCCGGTCAGGGCGACTGGCCTAACGGGACCGCTGTTCTGTCTGAAGGCTCAGCACTCTTCGTCGGTTGTCTGCTGCTGTTTGCTGCCGCCGGAAAGTCGGCACTTGTACCGTTCTCCGGATGGCTGCCCAGAGCGATGGAAGGTCCAACACCCAGCAGCGCTGTTTTTTACGGTGCGCTGTCGGTGCATCTTGGGGCATTCCTGTTGCTGCGAGTCAGCTCGCTGCTGGATGAATCGCTGACGCTGCGAATTCTTGTCATCCTGCTGGGATTGATCACGATGGTCTATGCCACGATGGTGACTCGCGTACAGACGGACATCAAAAGCAGTCTGGCGTTTTCGTCCCTCACGCAGGTCAGTATCATCGTTGTGGAAATTGGTTTTGGACTGCGTTACATCGCCCTGATTCACATCATTGGCCATGCCTGCCTGCGAACGCTGCAACTGATTCGCGCTCCGTCTTTGTTGCGGGACTATAACTCGATGATCAATGCCATTGGAGCCTATCTGCCGGAAGCACGAGCCGGCAATGTGTCTCCGACGATGCGTTCGCGACTCTATCGATTCGCGTTTGATCGCGGAAACCTCGACTCTCTGCTGGATGAATACGTCGTCCGACCATTTGTTCTGGCTTTCAGTTGGTCTGATCGGATGGAACAGCGCTGGACAACCTGGTTGTCGGGTCAATCAAAGAGCACCGACGACAGCGCGAATGAAAAAGCAGGAGCAGACTTATGATCCCCGAACTTCACTTTCCATGGCTGGAATGTTCGATCTTACTGCCGCTGTTGGGCGCGGTCGCCTGTGGTTTGTTGCGAGACCCGGTCAGGTCGCAGAGAATAGCCGTGATCTGCGGCGTGTTGACCCTGTTTTGCACGACCGGAGAATGGCTCGACTTTGCCATGATCGGATCGTTTGAAGCTCACGACCACTGGGACATGGTTCAGTGGATCTTTCACAAAGACATCTTTGTGATTGATGAACTTAGTGCACCGTTGCTGCCTCTGACCTCGTTGTTGTATCTGATGACGATGGTCTCCACGTTAAGGACGAAGCTGGGACGGTTTTCTTTTGGGCTGACTCTGGCCTCCGAAGCCATTGCTCTGGGAACACTCAGTTGTCACAGTCCATGGGGAATCATTCTGCTGATGTCACTGAGTGTGATTCCGCCGTGGCTGGAGCTTTATCGCAGGGGGGCCTCAACGCGAGTATTCTCGATTCACATGGGATTGAGTGTGATACTGCTTGTGATTGGCTGGAGTCTGGTCGATTTCACAGGCGATCAGCCTCGTGCATCTCTGCTCTCGGCATCACTTTTGACACTGGCTGTACTACTGCGTGCCGGCGTCTGTCCTCTACATCCGTGGATGGCAGACCTGTTTGAGCACGCAACATTGGGCACGGCGTTGCTGTTTGTGGCACCGATGACCGGAGCCTACGCGGTCATGCATTTGGTTTTTCCAGTGGCTCCTGCCTGGGCGATGCAGAGTATTGCGGTGTTGTCACTAACCACTGCCGTTTATGCTGCCGGTATGGCGACGATTCAGACCGATGCCCGACGATTCTTTTGCTTTCTCTTCCTCAGTCATTCCTCGCTGGTCCTTTCGGGCCTTGAGATTGTCACCACGATTGGACTGACTGGAGCGTTGTGCGTATGGATTTCGGTGGGACTGTCACTGGGCGGATTCGGCTTGACGCTGCGTTCCATGGAGTCACGAATCGGACGAATTTCACTCAAACGCTACCATGGGATGTATGAGCACACGCCAACCCTGGCAGGGTTGTTTTTGCTGACCGGACTGGCCTCGATCGGCTTTCCCGGCACCATCGGATTCATCGGAATGGAACTGCTGGTAGAAGGAGCTGTTGACGTTTACCCGTTGGTAGGTTTGGCGGTCGTTGTGGCAGCGGCATTAAACAGCATCGCAATTCTGCGAGCCTATTTCAGGATCTTCACCGGTCGAAAATTCGAGACCTCTGTCATGCTGCGTTCGCGTCCTTCGGAACGTTTTGCTGTTACCGTTCTGACCATTCTGGTTCTGGGAGGAGGTCTTTGGCCG
>CAIXQV010000428.1 GCA_903921605.1 uncultured Planctomycetaceae bacterium
CGAGATTCAGGACCTGAAGGCCAGGCTCGATGCTGAAGATGTCGCGAAGAAGCTCGCCGTGACGGAAGCCCTTGGCGCCGTCGAAAAGGAACGCAATGCCCTTGCTAACGAACTTGAGCAGGCGAAGCATGATCAGCAAGCAGTTTCCAAGTTGGCCGAGGCAAGGCTCGAGACCGAAGTGCAGAAGACTGCCGCCGCCAAAGACGCCGAGATCCAGGATCTGAAGGCCAAGCTCCATGCGGGCGACATCGGCCAGAAGCTCGCCCTGACTGAGGCAGTCGGGGCTGTCGAGAAGGAGCGCGACGAACTCAAGAGCGGCCTTAAACAAGCAGAGCTTGAGAAACAGCTCTCCGAAAAACTGCTACAAGACAAGTACGAAACGCAGATCAAGGATCGCGATGACGCAATCGAGCGTCTCCGGGACATGAAGGCTCGCTTGTCGACCAAGATGATTGGAGAAACCCTCGAGCAACACTGCGAGACCGAATTCAACCGCATTCGAGCGACGGCGTTTCCGAGGGCATATTTCGAGAAGGACAATGACGCGCGGACTGGCAGCAAGGGCGATTACATTTTTCGCGATTCGGATGAGGCAGGCACTGAGATCGTCTCGATTATGTTCGAAATGAAGAACGAGGGCGATCGCACGGCGACGAAAAACAAGAATGAGGACTTCCTGAAAGAGCTAGACAAGGATCGCACCGAGAAGACGTGCGAGTACGCGGTTCTGGTCTCCCTGCTCGAACCGGACAGTGAACTATACAACACCGGGATCGTCGATGTGTTCCACCGCTACCCGAAGATGTACATAGTCAGACCGCAGTTCTTTCTTCCAATCATCACGCTGCTGCGGAATGCGTCGATGAACTCGCTTAAGTACAAGTCGGAGCTGGCGCTCGTTAAGGCGCAGAACAACGACATCACGAACTTCGAAACCGATCTCGAGACGTTCAAGACGGCATTCGCGAAGAACTACGACCTCGCGTCCAAACGTTTCCAAACGGCGATTGATGAGATCGACAAGTCTATCGACCACCTGCAGAAAACGAAGGAGGCCCTGCTCGGCACCGACAGGAATCTTCGTCTTGCCAACGACAAAGCGCAGGACGTTACGATAAAGAAGCTGACTCGCGCAAACCCGACGATGGCGGCCAAATTCGCAGAACTCAAGAGCCCTGACCCTGCCAACGAGGCGTGATAAAGGTCACACTGAGTTATCAAACCTTGGTACGCGAGGTGCGTATTAAAGAAGAGTCGATGGTCAATCGTTTCCCAGGTGACGAATTCAGCGTCGTCAGGTCCGCTGAGCGGATGGACGAAATGGGAGCCACCGGGGCCATCCAATCCTAGTACCCAAGCGACAATGCGCTGCCGCCGATTGCCGTGGCCCCTCTTTCTGTTTTCAGCCTACTGAACTGCCAAAGATTGCAGAGCAGGTTTTGGCATTGCGTTGAATCTTGAAGCTGGCGTGATGCGATCGGCCGACCGACATCTACCGATCCCCGCAAAGCATCTAGATGCCAACCGGACGTTTTGCAATTTCAGTCGCGTTTGGTGCTGTCTTGATCGGTTGGACTTGCACCGGCGTGCATCTTTGCGAGGTGCTCTTCCAGGGAATGCAGCGGTTCATCGATCGTCAGTTTTCGAATCTCGTGTGGAGGATTCCACGGGAACCAACGAAATCCATGATCCTCTGTCAGCCTGATTTTGTACGTTGTTCCAACCAAGCTATGATGCGGTCCTATGGCGATTTTCACAATCTCAGCACTTCCCTCACCTCAACGTATTCACTACTTTTCAGAGATGAATTCTGTGCCGAACTCTGTACCATCACGGAGTTGGTGTTTTCGTTCTGCGATGAACGCCTTTTGACTCGTGAACACTTGAAACTGGGGTTGTTAGTTGCAGTCGCTGGGTGCAAGGGTAGAAGCTTAAGGTTCAAAACCGGACGCTAATGCGTTCCGGCTGATAACGCGAACCCAACTTCTTAGCTGTGACAAAGCACGCGTCCTTCATCGCTCGGCGCATCGTTTCTCCTACCGGATCACAAGAATGCTGAAGACACTCTCAATCTTGTTCTCAACATTCGTGATGACGGTCGAATGCCTGTCTGCACACGCGGCCGAGAAGCCCAACATGATCGTTATCTACGCCGATGATCTGGGCTACGGCGACCTGGGGTGCTATGGACATCCCACAATACGCACGCCGAATCTGGATCGAATGGCTGCTGAAGGCATGCGGTTCACCGAGTTCTATTCCACGGCCGAAGTGTGCACTCCCAGTCGCGCGGCCTTGATGACGGGGAGATATCCGGTACGCAACGGGATGTGTCACGACAAGTTTCGAGTCCTCCGGAATAATTCCAAAGGCGGGCTTCCGAAGGACGAAGTGACTCTGCCGGAACTGCTGAAGACTCAGGGTTATGCGACCGGCATGGTCGGGAAGTGGCATCTGGGACATCTACAGGAGCATTTGCCACCGCATCATGGTTTCGACAGCTATTTCGGAATGCCGTTTTCGAACGACATGATGCCAGCACCGGATGCTCCCAAGGGAAGAGAACGATTCTTCGCGGAGAATAATGACTACTGGAAGACTCCGTTGATCCGTGGCACCGAGATCCTTGAAGAACATCCGGATCAGCGACAACTGACCAAACGGTACTCCGAAGAAGCCGTTCAGTTCATTAAAGAAAAGAAGAATGCTCCGTTCTTTCTTTACGTCGCTCATTCGTTTCCGCATGTGCCTCTGTTTGCATCCGAAAACTTTCGCGGGAAAAGTCCGGCCGGGATCTATGGTGACGTCGTCGAAGAACTTGACTGGAGCGTCGGACAGATTCTCGACACGCTACGAGCCGAGGGGCTGGATGAGCAGACTCTGGTTGTCTTCAGCAGTGACAATGGCCCATGGTTAATCTTCGATGATCACGGCGGCAGTGCGGGGTTGCTGAAAGAAGGCAAAGGTTCTACCTGGGAAGGCGGCATGCGCGTGCCCGGGATTTTCTGGTGGCCAACAAAGATTCCATCGGGCAGCATCCAACGCGAAATGGCCAACACAATGGATGTCTTCGCCACCTGTGCTTTACTGGCCGGAGCAACTCTGCCGGAGAAAAAGATCGATGGCATTGATGTTTCACCGCTGCTGTTGGGAACAGGCAGCGTCGATCGACCGCCATTTATGTACTACCGCGGAGCAACGCTTTTTGCCTGTCGATTGGGACCGTGGAAAGCACACTTTTTGACTCAACCGGCCTATGGAACCCCCAAAGCCGAGCCGCATGATCCGCCGCAATTGTATCAGGTGCAAATTGATCCCGGTGAACGCTGGGATCGAGCGGCCATGAATCCGGAAATCATCGCTCAGATTAAGTCAGCGGTGGAACAGCATCGTGCGGAATTGCAGATGGCTCCGACACAGCTTGAAGAAACAGTCGCGACGGCTCCGTAATGGTGTTCCACTCGTAGCGTTGGCTTCAGCCAACGATCTCTTGCCAACTGAATGAAAGCGCTAACTAAAGTCGGCACTACGAACGAAATCCACAGTCAGCTTGCCGTTTAACAAGTGAGATTGATCATGCCAGATTGGATTGCCACGGATCAGGATCGAGAGCTCTTTGATCGTGAACTGAACAGCTACGTCCCCGAAAAGATCTTCGACGCGCATGCCCATTGGTATCGCGCCGATCATTTTCCTGCGGACTCTGTGCCGGGCCTTGTGAAGTCCGGGCCGCCAGTCGCGGGCAGTGATGAATTTGATCGCCAGATGGAGATGATTACTCCCGGACGCAAAACCGAGGGCCTGTTCTTTCCATTCCCACATCCGAATGTCGATGTCGACGGCGAAAACACGTTTCTCTTTGAGGAACTAAAGAAGCGTCCGAAGTCTCGCGGTCAGATGCTGATCACGATGCAGCAGGATCCGGAGTTTATTCGCGAGACCGTGCGTCGCTGCAGATTCGTCGGCCTGAAGTGTTATCACGTCTATTCTTCGCGGCGTCCTACGTTTGATTCGTTTATCGAAGAATACCTGCCGGAGGAGCAGGTTCGGATTGCTCACGAAGAAGGATTATCGATCACCCTGCACATGGTCCGCGCGCGGGCATTGTCGGATCCAGCCAATCAGCAGACGATCCGCCGTTATTGTGAACAGTATCCCAACATGCGACTGATTCTCGCGCATGCCGCGCGTGGCTTTAACGCCCATCATACGATTATGGGAATTGAGTCACTGCGAGGCCTTGCCAACGTCTGGTTTGACACCAGCGCGGTCACGGACTCGGGAGCCATCGAAGCGATTATCAACGTCATGGGGCACAAGCGAGTGCTCTATGGATCAGACTTCCCGGTGTCACATTTGCGTGGTCGCTGTATCGCGTTAGGCGACAACTTCTTCTGGATCTCTGCCGATAACGCTAACCTTGATGTTCCGTATGGAAAAATTGATATGGCTCTCGTTGGGCATGAGTCATTAAGAACACTGAAAGTCGCCACCATGGCAACGCGAATGACGGACACACAGGTGGAAGACATCTTCCACAACAACGGGATGGAGTTGTTCGGCCTCTAAATCCGCATCAAACCGCATACCAGCGGAGAGGTGTTAATCAACGGCAAGCGGTAGGCGTCGTAGCGATTTCGCCTCCGCCTGCGGCTCGCCGTTAAACGAGAGGCCTCAACATCTGATTAAAGTGTCTTCAATCTTCCTTCGCGAACTGCACATTCATCGGCACCGTCAGTTGTTGTGCGATTGTCGCGAGCTTCGAGCGAACAGCACGGATCGCACTGGATGCACATTCGGTTTCCAGAATGATGTAAGACTTTCCGTTCACGACCATGTTGATTCGAGCCGCATGCTTCTGCGGCGGTTGACTGGCACTTCCGGAACTCGGCTTTTGTGGCTTCGGCACGGACACATTCAGTTCCTGAACGTCGGTAAAGAAGACATCGCGAACGCTCGAACCAACAGCCAGATGTATTGACTGAATCGACCAGTCGATCCGTGTTTCTCTGCGACGATTATCCAGCCACAGCCATGCAGCACCCACCACAGCGCAGAGGGCGGAAGCTCCCAGATAACACTGTCCGATAAAGACCGGGCCTCGCCCCGAAAAGAACACCAGCGCTGGCACCAGACCAAAGAGCAGCCCAACAACAAGCCCTGCAATGATGGCTCCACCGATTAGAGACAGAAAGCTGATGGAGTCTCGCTGCAAGTGAACCAGTGTCCCAGGTTCCCATGACAGGATTCTTTCGCGAAACTCAAGCCCCTGCAGGAGGCGTTGTGCTCGAGTCTCCGGATGAAGCCCGGTCGCTACTGGCTTTGTCGACCAGATCCCCTTCAGCACCAGCGGCGGAAACAGCCCGAAGACAGCGGATAGAATCAGCAGGAATCCCACCCCGCCCCAGGCGCCAGGCTCCAGAACACATTGTTCTGGCTTTGTCGGGTTGTAGGAAACCTTAACCTCGGTTCCGACTGGAAACTTCTGCGATGTGGCTTCGGCCCAGGCCTTGCTTCCGAACTGGTCGCTGATGACAGTGATTCTCGAACCGTTGACTATTTGCCCGTTGACCTCGAACTCATATTCAATTCCTGCCGAGTATGAGCGAGTTTCGCGGTTGCGGCGATCGCGATCAGTCGAGCGATCGCGATGAACCGAAACATCAACTCCGGACCGAACGATGCGCCCCGCAACCGTTGGCCATTGAAGTGACTGCTGAGCTTCCTGGATGCCACGATAGGCCATCACTCCAGCCGTACAGCCACCCAAAAAGAACAACAGGCACACGATCGAGATGAGGAGCCTCGGCCCTTTCGAGGTTTTGTCTTGTGCGGGGGCGTCTGGAGCGTTCATAGAATTCCATCCTGAATCTGTATGCGTTATGCATTTTGCGGCATGTGCTACTGCTGAGTCGCCCGGGGAATCATGGGAGAAACGAAAAATTGCATCAACTGCGAAAAGCAGTGCGATCCCGAAAATCTCGGTACCACTTCTTAAGAAATCACGCCAGAATCCGCCACCACACGAGGACGACTCTCGACTTTAGTTGTATCGCGAAGTTGTTACTGACCCCTCAATCGAAGACCGATGGACAAAGACCTATGAAACTTGGACTGGACGGCAAAGTAGCACTCGTGACTGGCGGATCCAAAGGCATTGGGCTGGGAATTGCCCGTTGCCTGATCGCGGAGGGAGCTCGAGTTGCCAATGTGAATCGCAGTGAAGCGGAGGGGCGTGCACTGCAAAGTGAGTATGCCGCACAGGGCCTTGAATGCTTCTTCATTCAAGGTGATCTGGCCGATGTCAATGCCTGTAAGAATGCCGTGGAGCAGACTCTGCAGCGTTTCGGCCGCATCGATATTCTGATCAACAACGCTGGTGTCAATGACGGAGTCGGCCTTGACGCGGGAGTCGACGCTTTCGTCGATTCGCTGCGACGAAATCTGATTCATGTCTATGCCATGGCCCACTACTCACTGGAGGCTCTGAAAAAATCGCGCGGCGTCATCATCAACATTGGATCCAA
Organism: uncultured Planctomycetaceae bacterium; assembly: GCA_903921605.1. Next base: position 6,528 of record CAIXQV010000428.1, read on the forward strand.
GGTTTGCGAAACCGGTCAGGGAGGAACGTCGGGCTATGCGGCGTCTAAGGGCGGCATCAATGGGTTGACCCGCGAATGGGCGGTTGACCTCGCCCCGCATGGTATTCGAGTCAACGCGGTGCTGCCCGCTGAAACGTGGACTCCTCTGTACGAAAAATGCCTGGCGGCCATGCCGGATCCGGCTGGGGCCAAAGCTGAAATGGAGCGTTTAATTCCGTTTGAGAGACGATTCACCACGATCGAAGAGCTGGCCAACATGGCCGTGTTTCTGGCATCGCCGTGCTCCAGCCATACGACCGGGCAAATCATCTTCGTCGACGGCGGCTACACACATCTCGACCGCAAATGCACTGCACAGAGCGATATTGCGTCCTTCGGAGCTGCGGCCACGTAAAAGAGAGTCAGTCCGCGTGCGGGTTCCGGCGACTGGTTTCTGACGCGATTTGTTCCTGCTACACTCCCGCACGTAGATATTGCTGCGCGAGATTTCATTCATCAAAGGTGATCCGTTTTACATGGTACAAATTCTGCCCTTCGCCGGCTGGAGATTCGACTTGAGCCAGGTCGGCGCGTTGTCGGAAGTGATCGCTCCGGCTAACAGTCTGATTGATGAAACACTCCAGAGAACGCTCTATCGCCAGCATCCCTGCAACGCTGTTCGAATGGTGTTCAATCGCGAAGAGCCGGGTGACACATCGGCTGCTGACCGCTGCACGCGAGCCGATGATTTCTGGCGTCTGTGGAAGCGAGAAGGCATTCTGCTCCGTGAACACGATGCGGCTTTTTACATTATCGAAACAACGTTCAAGTCTTCCGGGGACGAGCGTACTCGGTGGAGCGTCATCGCGCGGCTGCAGTTGCCGGACAGTAACGTACCAGACTCGGTTGTCCCAACCGTTGTCAGCGCGGATCTTCAACGTGTCGCCGATCAAAGCGCGCTTCGCAAAGTTTGTCATGCCAGCCTTGTCCCGATCGTGGCCTTACTGGCGGATACGACCGGAGCAGACTCAGACCTTCGATCGTTGTCGGACCATCTGGAACTTGTTGTACGCCAGGTGCCACCTGTTGAATGTCACGGCGACGATGGTGTTCGCCAACGCGTGTGGCCGTTGACTAATCCGACGCTATGCTCCGAGCTGCAACGACGGTTTGCAAATTTCTCGCTTTGCATAATCGGCGGATACGAAGAATATCTTGCGGCTAAAGCCGACCCGGATCGTGCGAGAACTTCGGATCCCAATGATGCGTCTCGTTCCGTGCTCGCCTGCCTGATTCCGGCGGACGACATTGGACTCGAATTTCTGCCGCATCTTCTTTCGCGAAACCTGCCATCGCCAATGTCAACAGAGCAGCTGCGCGAACTGCTGGGATCAGAGTTCCACTGTCAGTTTATTGGTGCAGAATCTACGGCCAGCGAAGACGCGGCAGAACTGGCTCGCATCAATTCCGAACAACCCTGCCTCGCGATGGGAACGAGTGACGGTATCTGGATAATCGTCTCCGATGCGGAACCAGTTGTTGCATCGCCAGACGAGTTGCTGATCGATCGAATCAATCGAAAGATCAATATAGCCACATCGACGAATGAATTGCTCATTAGTCACCGCCTGACTGCATCCGCAGGAGTTCTTGCGAAGACTTCTCTGGCGTTGTTTCAGGCGAATTCGGGATCTTTGCAGTTTATCGAACCTGCTCGGACTTCTGACGAACTGCTAAAGCTCTCCGACGCAGGAGTCTGTCTTCCCGAATTCGGAGCCCGGCTGCATCCAGGAGTCCCCACTGGACTTGCGTTCCTGTCGACTGAGAATCCCGGTCCTCCAGTTCCCAGAAAAAAGTAACGTTCTGTCAGTGACATTCTGTTGATGGTGAGCCGAGTTTTTCTGCGATGGCGGTTGTCGCTTGTAGTCGATTGCTATATGAACCGTTACACCGCTCGTGGCAGTCTGTTCGAATGCTTCAGTGCAGGCGATTCTTTGCTGACTTCTCCGTAGAACGACAGAGAACTCTGGCTGACAGAAACGACATCATCGACAGACTGGTCACATCGTTTTGATTCTTGTCACCTCATACAAATGGAGACGGAAACGTCTCTCCGGGGCCATTTCATGACACAGACAAATCGCCGTTCATTTCTTCGACAGTCAGCCTGTACTCTCGCGACATTCGCTGCCCCCATGATTCTGCCTCGTCGTGTCTTCGGCGCTAACGATCGCATTGCCATCGCGGCGATCGGAGTGAGAAATCAGGGAGCAGGAAATGTGAAGCGATTTCTTGCGGCCGGCGTGGATATCGTGGGAATCTGCGACGTCGATTCCAAAGTGGCAGCGGACGGTGTCGCCATCGTCGCGGAGAAAGGCCCATCGCCGAAAACTTATGGTGATTATCGACGTCTGCTGGAAGAGAAAGGCATCGATGCCGTTGTGATCACGACGCCCGATCATTGGCATGCAAAAATGACGATCGAAGCCTGTGCGGCTGGTAAAGACGTGTACTGTGAAAAGCCGCTTTCGCTGACCATTGCCGAAGGGCGTCGCATGGTGAATGCCGCTCGCGAACATAAACGGATCGTGCAAACGGGGTCACAACAGCGTTCCTCGAAAGAATTCTGGCAAGCCTGCATGCTGGTTCGAAATGGATTCATTGGCGATGTGAAGGAAGTCATCGTCGGAATTCCGGACCCGAATCACCCAGGTTCGATTGGTCCGGTTGAACCCGTACCCACAGAACTCAACTACGACATGTGGCTTGGCCCGGCTCAGGAGAAACCTTATCACAGCAAGCGAGTTCACTACAACTTCCGCTTCTGGTGGGATTATTCGGGCGGCCAGATGACAAACTTCGGTGCGCATCACCTTGATATTGCTCAGTGGGGACTCGGCATGGACAACAGTGGCCCGATCGCTGTCGAAGGCACCGCCGAATTTCATCCACAGATGTTTCATGAAGTCACTGAAAAATGTCGTCTGGTTTATACCTATGCCAATGGCATCAGGATGACTTTGGGGCAGGGGCAGAGCGATATCAAGGACGGAACCGTTTTCGTAGGAACGAAGGGAACCGTAACCGTAAACCGAGGCAAACTGGTCACCGATCCGGTTGATCTTGCGAAAACGCCGCTGGATGCCGCTGAGTTGACTCAGTTGTATCGCAGCACCGACCACACGAAGAATTTCCTGGACTGCATGCAGAGCCGTGAACTGCCGATTTGCGACGTGGAGATCGGTCATCGATCTGCCACGGTTTGTCATCTCGGCAACTTCGTCGCGCGACTCGGTCGCCCGATCAAGTGGGATCCGATCACCGAATCCTGTCCTGGTGATGCCGAAGCACAGGCCATGACGGATCGCGTTTACCGCGCTCCATGGGTTTGAAATTGATCGCCAGCACGTCGTCGTTGTAAGACGCGATTGCCGGCAAGATTCCGACTGAGTCCTCAATCGACAGGGCTGATTTCATTCCCATGAGATCAGCCCTGTTTCATTTGTTGCGTGTTCCGATTGGCCGACTCGCCAGAATCTAACCATCATCGCTGTCGCAATGACTTGGCAGTTTCGCTGCGGTCGCATGCAATGATTTGCAGAGGCGGTCCCGAGTAGACCACTTCACCGCCTTGGTCCGCACTGTCAGGACCGATGTCAATTAGCCAATCCGCTTGCCGAATAACATCCAGTTGATGCTCAATCACGATAACACTGTGGCCGGCGTTGACCAGCGTCCTGAGGTGAGTCATCAGGCGATCAACATCGGCCGGATGAAGCCCGCTGGTGGGTTCATCCAGAACATACAATGTGTGATCGTTTGATGGCGTCGCCAACTCAGAGGCCAGCTTGGCTCGCTGTGCTTCTCCGCCGGAAAACGTATTGGCTGGCTGACCGAGCGTGACATATCCCAGTCCAACACTGTTAAATGCGGACAGGATCGCATGCAGACGCGAGAACTCAGAAAAGAATTCTGTCGCTTCATCAACGCGCATCTGCAACACGTCAGCCACAGACTTATTGCGAAATCGAATGCCGCAAATGGCCTTACTGAAACGAAGACCATGACATACGGCACATGGCACAACAGCATCCGGCAGAAAACTCATGCGGACATTGCGAACGCCGATTCCCATGCACTCCGGACAGCGTCCTTCGCCGGAGTTAAAGCTGAAACTCTTCGCGTTAAGCCCTCTCGCACGGCTTTCGCGGATCTTCGAGAATAAACGCCGTACTTCGTCCCACATGCCACACAAAGTTGCGATACACGATCGAGCAGACCGGCCCAGCGGAGCCTGATCGAGCGAAAGAATTCGTTGAATCTGTTCCACGCCGCTCACGCCATCACACCGGGCATCGGCAGCCACCAGAGCAACATCGCGCTTACGCAGGACGGCAGCAGAGACAACTGGCAACAAGGTTCCAAAAACCAACGAACTCTTGCCAGACCCACTGACGCCAGTGACGCAGACGAGTTTTCGTATAGGAATGTCGACGGTGATATTGCGAAGATTGTGGAGGTGAGCGTTGAGAATCGAGAGTTTCTCTGCCACTTCGATCTGAGCTGCCTCTTCAGCAACGACCTTTCTGCGAGTCTTCACGCTGCTCTTTGGCTTCGACTGCGATTGATGCAACTCAGATGCTGCTCGTTCCGCAGTTGACCGACGAAGATAATCGCCCGTTGGAGATTCCGCAAACTTTTCGGCATCAGCCGGGGTTCCAGAGAACAGCAGTCTTCCGCCATCAGCTCCGGCACCGGGGCCGAGATCAACCAGCCAGTCGGCGGCTCGCATAATCTCGCCATCGTGTTCAACAACGATCACGGTTCCACCAGCATCACGCAGATCAAACAGCGTCTTCAGCAAGCGCTGAGTATCCCGGGGATGAAGTCCAGCCGTGGGTTCATCCAGTACAAAATGGGCGCCATGGAGCTGCGAAGACAACGAGGCCGCCAGCCGTGCTCGCTGGAACTCACCACCGGACAATGTTCGCGTAGGACGATCGAGCCCCAGATAACCGATGCCAACATCACTCAGACATTTCAGCCTCGCCTGAATATCGGGCAGCGTCCTCTCGGCGACAAGTCGTTGCTCCTGCGTTAATGGGGCCGACTCATCAAAGAGTCCCGGATCATCGGACGGTGTACTCCGGAGAACTCTCAACCACGATTCCATCATGGCCAGCCCGGCGTCAACGCTTTGCTGCGTGAATTGAGCAATTGTCCGCCCCAGAAATGTCACTCGTCTTGCAAACGGTTGCAGGCGAGATCCCTCACAGGCTTCGCACGCCTTCTTCTGGAAAATCGCGATTTCTGAATCCAGATCTACGACTCCCTGAACACCGAGGCCCGAACACTGCTGACACGCGCCCCAGGGAGAACTAAAACTGAAACTCCGTGGCTCAGGCGTAGGGAAGTTCAGATCACATTCCGGGCAACAGAATCGAGTACTATACAACTTCTCAATCCACGCTCCGTTCACCTCATGGCTGATCACGCACGTGCCATCGCTTTCGCGGCACGCCAGCTCTACAGATTCGCGCAGACGTGATTCAATGCCTTCTTTGATCACAATGCGATCAACGATGGCTTCAATCGTATGAGCCTTCCCGGCGGCCAGCGGCTTGGTCTCCGCGATGTCAACGACTTCCCCGTCGATTCTTGCTCTGACAAAACCATTCCGGGCGATTCGCTCCAGAATTTCCTTATGAGCACCACGCCGCCCGCGCACCATGGGCGACATGATCATCAACCGAGTTCGTTCGGGCAATTGCAGAACCTGCTGCAGAATCTGGTCGATCGACTGCCTCTGAACTGGCTTCCCGCATCCTGTACAATGAGCCGTCCCGGCGCGGGCGTAGAGCAATCTCAGAAAGTCGTAGATCTCCGTTGTCACGGCCAGCGTACTGCGAGCCGGCACCGAGGAAACTCGCTGATCCACACTGATCGTCGGCGCGAGACCTGTGATATCATCGACGTCGGGCCGAGGAAGTTGCCTTAGCAGCGTCCGAGTCTGAACAGACACGCTCTCCAGATAACGTCGTTGCCCTTCCGCGAACAGCGTATCAAAGGCCAGCGAACTTTTGCCGGAACCGCTGACGCCGGTCATCACGATCAGCTTGCCAGCGGGCAGATCGACATCCACATTGCGAAGATTATGAGTCCGCGCGCCGCGGATACGGATTAGCGGCTGATTCTCTGGAAGTCGCGAAGAATTCGTGGGCATCAGCGACGTGCTTCGCCCAGTGTGACGTCGACGTCCAGCAGCTCAGTTCCTCGCTTGACCTTCAGCTTGAGTACATCGCCGGCTTTCGAGTCGGTCAGTTTCTCCACCAGCGTCTGATAACCTTTGACGTCTTCGTCATTGATCGTCGTCACCACATCGCCGGTTTGCAGACCAGCCATGGACGCAGGAGAATCCGCACGCACGCCGCGAATCACAATTCCGTCATCGCCGCTGGCCGTGATATTCGGCTGGATACCAAGAAACGGTGTGCGAGCGACCGCTGGGCGGCGACTGGCTCGCCCACCTTCTGCAAACGTCGGACGTGTTTCGAGCGCGTCGATTCCCCGCAGCAGTTGTTCGGAATAATCAATCACCGTGACCGCACCTTCGATATTCAGCGTACTGGAGTCGTCATCCGGTGTGTGATAGATGTCCGTCATTCCCGTGAAGCAAAACATTACAGGAATATTCTTCTGATAAAACGGCAGGTGATCGCTGCCAGCGAATGCTCCCGGAACAATCGTAATGTCAACCGGAGTCACTTCATCGGCTTTGCGAACGATTGCTTCAAATTCCGTAGCCGTCCCGACTCCGTTGACTTCCACTCGATTATCTCGCAAGTTGCCGATCATGTCGAAGTTCAGCATCGCCACAGTATTGTCGATGGGGAACGCGGGGTTTTTGACGTAGTAGTTGCTTCCGATGAGTCCTCGTTCTTCGCCAGAGAAGCAGATAAAGACCATGCGGCGTTTTGGTTTCGGACCGGACGCGATCCGTCGAGCCAGCTCGACCACGGCTGCCGTTCCCGACGCATTGTCATCCGCTCCGTTATGGACTTCACCAGTGCGATTCTGAGTTCTCGAACCGTATCCACCAAAGCCGAGATGATCGTAATGGCCGCCGATGACGATCGTTTCATCAGCCAGCGGACCTTCCCCTTCGACAACCCCAATCAGATTGTCGGTCGAGATTGTATTGGCTTTAAAAACTGTGGACACAGTGGCGTTCCAGCCGGACAGTTCCTGTGAGACAGGTTTGAGGTTCAGATCAATGTACTCAGAAACCGCAGCGAGACTTCCGAGCAATTCATCTCCCACTTTCAATGGTGTCATTTTCAGTATGGAATCGATAACTGATCTTTTCACATGCACAAACGGAACCGCCTCGCCTTCGTTTCCAAAGCTTGAAGGATCAGCCAGTTCGTCGGCACCTGGATCTGCAGGACTTTCAATATTGTTAACGAACAGCACTGCAGCTGCTTTGGACTTTCGAATCAGCTCCAGCTTTCGATCAATATAGGCGTTGGGACTCGTGGACTTACCGCCGAACGCTCCGCCATCGCGACTTTGTGGTTCACGCCGGATCACGACGACGACTTTTCCCGTGACGTCGATCCCGGCATAGTCGTCGTAGCTCTCTTCGTCGGATGAGATGCCGTAGCCGATAAACGCCATGCCGCCAGTCGCTTCACCGTTCGCACCGCGACGAATCGGTTGATATTGATCGGCGAGCTTCAGTGATACTGCCGTGCCGTCCGGTTGAGTCAGCTCAACTTTGGTAGAATCAGCAACGGCCACATCGCCAATGGTCACAGGAAAAGGCTGTCGGAATTTGTCGTCCGGCATTCCGGGCTTCAAGCCGAATTTTTCATATTCTGCGAGAATTCGTTCTGCTGCCAGTTCGATTCCCTTGGTCTCGATGCCACGGCCTTCTAATTCGTCAGACGCGAAATATTCGATATCTGCTCGTACGCGGGAGACGATTTCTTCGCGTTCAGGCTTCCCTTCTCCCGCAGACGCCCCCTCAAAAACGCCCGCAAGAACAAGCACCGCTGCGTTGCGGACGAGAGTTGAGGGTTTGAAGATCTGATTCAGCAGCATGCCATCGATCCTTTGAGTGGCGTGATCAAGTCGAAGATACTTTAACTCCAGTCGCGCTGCGTAAACACTATTGCGAAGGGCAGACAGTTATCAAGGCCCAGCAAGCGTCCGCGAAGCAACTGGAAGAAGTATAGTCACAAGGAATCTGTTTGCTAATTGCCGAGCAAATGTCCTCTCAAAAACAGACTGTTGATTTAATCCTAACCCGACGCGTCAGCGAGGGATTGTTGTCGAAAAACGCGGCCGATCTTATCCCTCGCTGACGCGTCGGGTTGTGAAAACGCCCTTAAATCAACAGCCTGAAAAACACAAGATGCACTAAAACTCAATCCCGGAGTCATACTGAACAGTAAGTGCATGGTTAAGCAGTCACGATTAATGCGTTAGTGCCCATTCAGGCAGCAGACAGTCCGTTGACAGCTTCGAACTCTTCCACAAAATCTCGGTGGGCGACAAGCTTCAACGCGTTGTCTTCAATGGAGGCCGCGATCTGTTCGATCGGCTTTGAGCTGCAGAAGGGACACTGAGGAATCCGAACAATGATGGACTCAAAGCGACGGCTGTTTGCAGAGCCTCCTTTGTCTCGAATCAACAGGTACCAGATCCAGCCAAAGGCAAATCCAACTACCACTGCGAGAAAGTTTCTGGATATTGGAACGTCATCTGTAGACTCCCATGCCTGAGTATGTTTAACCGTGGCGGTCCGATCACAGCTCGTTCCACATTGATGGCAACTCTGTGGCATTTTGTCGGTAGGCTTGATCCACACCGACTTGCGATTGACGTTAATCGTGGAATAGTCCCGAGCATTTTGCTGACATCGTGGACAAATTCCATTCGCCACAATGACGACTCTCGCAAGGCAATGCGGGCAGTCTTGAACTCCTGGTTGGAAAGAATCAAACACTTCGTCAGCACCTCGTGCTCTCAAGACGGCGATGGTCAACCACTCTCAACCAAATGCTACTCGCGTACCTTCTCCGTAATTCACAACAGCCGACTCCCGGGATCACGTCTTATCGAGCATTTCAGGTATTGTTGCCTCCAGACAGTCAATCCGGAAGTTGAGTCGACGCGAGACGCAAGAAAATAAACCGTCCGGCACTTAGTACCGGACGGTCGAGATATCATTCAGGGCCGGAAGCCATTCACTTTGGCAGTGGAGATTACTTCTGCAGCAGGACGTTCACACCCTTCTTGTTCGACAACACAATATCCGGCTTCTTGTCGCCATTCATGTCGTAAATCTCAAACTGAGTACCAACGCCAGTCCCCAGACCCACTGTGATTTGATGCGGAGTAATCTTCGGAGCCTTACCTTTTTCTCGCACGACTTCATACCAGTACATCCGCACGGGATCATGCTCTCCGGGATCGCCGCCATTGTGAGCAAAGAAGCGGCTGCCTGTGACGTAGTCCAGTTGTCCGTCACCATTCACATCAACAGTTTCCATCGCATGCGTTTGCGAATACGACTTATCGATTTCATGCAGAGTCCATGCGCCGTCGCCAGTATTCTCGGCCCACCACACACCGAACGCATGAGCTGACGAAAAGAACAGATCCATGTCGCCATCGCTGTCGAGATCATCCGCATAAATATTGGCACAGCTCGGCAGAGGTGTTTCACCGTTGTCGGTTTTCACTCGCACTGGATGAAATGCCCAGTCCTTCGTGCTGGTCAGATCTCCTGGATTCTGCCACCAGCCATGAGCAATCAGGATGTCTCGATGGCCGTCTGAATTCATGTCGCCGACGCCAAGTCCATGATAATACTTGAAGGTGCCATTCTCGTTGGGATTGCCCTTTTCGCTGACCGCATGAAAACCAAATGAACCGGTCACTTTGTCTGGCTTTGGAATGACGTTGAAGCCCATCTGGGCTTCCGGCTGTGACCCCAGC
>CAIXQV010000429.1 GCA_903921605.1 uncultured Planctomycetaceae bacterium
AATCCGGCTACCAGGATACATCTCACTCCCTGCCCGCGTGCGGCCACTTCCAGAGTAATACTCCGCGACTACTTCGCAGGGAATCGCCAGCCGTCAGGAATCCTGGCCCCTTTGCGGACGACCACGATTCCGTCACGCACGACAACTTCCCCGCAGTCACATTCCGGCCCCGGCGCTTCACTGGCGACGATTCTGGCGTTGCGGCCGATACAGACGTTCTTGTCCAGCATGGCGCCGTCAATGAAGGCTCCGTCGCCGATGCCCCAAACCGGTGTGGCATCGCCAAGCGCGTACAACTGATCGTCGGTGGTCGGATAGAAGTCCGCACCCATGACCACAGTGTTCTTCAGAGTCACATTCTTGCCGATATGAGTTCTCATACCGACAACACATTTTTCGATAATCGTCGAAGTTCCGATGAAGCAACCGTCCGCAATCAGGCTGTCACGAACAGTGCAGGAACCCATGCGAGTCGATGGCAGAAATCGCGGGCGAGTAAAAATGGGGGCTCGGCGATCGGCGAACTGGAACGGAGGATTCGTATCGGTCAGAGCAAGGTTTGCATCGTAGAAGGCTTTGATCGTTCCGATGTCTTCCCAATAGCCATCGAACAGATGCGTCTGCACGTGATGATTTTTGATCGCCAGCGGAAAGATGTCTTTGCCGAAGTCTTCATGGTCCGTTGATTCCAGGAGATCTACGAGCAGATCGCGGTTCCACAGATAGATGCCCATGCTGGCCAGATATTCGCGACCATTGGATTCGATGCCCATCTTGTCGATCCACTCGGCCGGTGTTCGAACTTTGGCGAGTGAAGCATCGTCTTTTGGCTTTTCGACGAATCCCGTGACTTTGCCAGTGCCGTCAAGCTGCATGATCCCAAAGCCGCGGGCTGCGTCAGCATGAACTGGTACCGTGGAGATCGTCACGTCCGCATTGGCGTTCACGTGAGTCGCCAGCATCTCCTTGAAGTTCATACGATACAGCTGGTCGCCGGAAAGAATCAGGACATATTTGATCCCGTATTCTTTGAGGAAGCGAACCTGTTTTCGTACCGCGTCGGCAGTTCCCTGATACCAGTTTGAACCGTCAAGAGTCTGCTGAGCCGCCAGGATTTCGACGAAGCCGTTATGGAACAGGTCGAAATTATAGGTCTGGCGAATATGTCGGTGAAGGCTGACGGAATTGAACTGCGTCAGAACATACATCCGATTGATGTCACTGTTGATGCAGTTGGAAATTGGGACGTCGATCAGTCGGTACTTGCCCCCGAGTGGCACGGCGGGCTTCGAACGATACTCCGTTAACGGCAGCAATCGAGTTCCCTTGCCTCCCCCGAGAATCAGGCAGACGACATGACGCATAAACTCATCCCTGTTGGCAATTAGCGACTTGCAGCGGCAACTTCACACTGTGCCGCAGCTTACCGAATTCCCTCAAATCAGGAAGCGCCGGCGGCTCAGCATCTCGCCGCTGAGAGCCATTTTCGCAACACAGCAGCTGAACATTCGCAAACTGTGCTAACCCGCGCAAAGATTGTTCCATATAGCACAGTTTTAGAGCAATTAGCGCTTAACGACGCACTCATCATGATTCAGTAAGGCTTGTGCAAGGACTGTGGCCGCGGCGATTTTGGCGGCACCGATGGATGCATCTGGTGGCTTCTGACCGATCCTGATCAATTGGTCGGCCTCGGTCGGATTCGCTTCAAAATGCTTAAGCTGTTCCTCATAAAGTCGAACAAGAATCTCCTGCTCTTTGGCGTCAGGATGACGACTCAGGCAGCGCAGGCAACCCTGATCGACCATCCGGGCCGGTTCGCCGTTGGCGTCGCGGTGCAGTGTTTCACCCAGCACGCGAGCCGCTTCAACGTATTGAATACCGTTCAGCAGAATCAGAGCTTGCAGCGGAGAATCCGTACGTTCTCGTTTCGCCGTACAGACCGCTCGACGAGGCGCGTCAAAGGCCACCATAGCCGGTGGCGGCCCGGTACGACGCC
>CAIXQV010000430.1 GCA_903921605.1 uncultured Planctomycetaceae bacterium
GAGTGATTGTGCGAGGCACAGACCATGATATTCGCAGCCGGCACGCCGATTTCTTGTTCGATCGCAGCCCGAGTCCGCGTGACCAGATCGTCCCATGCGACGACAACATCCAGCGTCACAATCGCCGCTTTTGTCTCACCGTCATCCAGCACAAGCACACCGGCTCGCAACGGATCGCGCACCCCGTTGACCACTCGAGTATGCCCGGTGACGGTCAGATCCTTCACCTCCTCCGGCGTAATATCCACCTTCGCCGCGCCGGCCTTGAGATTTGAGACGACAGGAAAAGTCCCATCCACAACCTGCGCCGAAACACTCGTCGTCAGCAGCAGCAAAAATACAAGCAGATATTTCATCAGAGCGACCTCCAGGACAGTTGAGGCATCAGAAACCGCAGCGGAACGTACCATCCTGTTGCCACAAGTCCAACTGGTTGCCGGTCGTTGCGTTCCGCAGGTCCTGCCAAGTAGGTCCAGCTTGCCGAGCTGGACTTTCGCCACAAGGCGAACGGAGCGCGACGCTGTCCTGGCAAACCGGGGCCCGATACTATCAGACCCCGTGCACCCAAAGTCGCGAAGTCCTAAAGGCAAGTAGGTCCTGCCTGCCGGGCAGAATCACAAAAAGGCGAATCGCAAAAGAGGACCTTATGACCTACGCGGAACTGAGCGAGTTCGCGCATGCCACGAATAGCGAGCACGTCACGGGGTGATACTTTTGCCCCACTCTGAACCGAGTGATGACCGCCGTCATGTCTCTCAAATGGATCATGAAACAACGCCTCAAAGGACTTTCTGATTCCTTGCCCGTTACCCGATTCATTGTTCTCAGGTAAAATCCTTGCATGAGCATGACATCGAAACTCCGCTCAAAGAATCAGAAGACCATACCTGTCGCCTCGTAGAGGCGGCAGCAGTTAGCCCCAGGCTTCAGCCTGGGGAAGATCATCAAAACATACGTGAAGCTGTGAAACGGCGACAGCAATGTATTCATGTCGTCAACGTTGTGCCTTGCTGTCGCCGTTTCACGGCTGATGGAACGTATTGTCACCGGCTCCCCAGGTTAAAATCTGAGGCTAATTGCTCCCGCAGCTTCGCTGCTAAACGCAGCCTTGCCCACGGAACAAAACTTGCGCAACCATAATGGCTGTGACCCAAAATGGTTTAACAGCCCAGCGTCCGCTCTCCGCGTGGATTTTTCCACGACTGCCACGGGAATCTACGTGTCCCACGGAATCAAATGGCTAATCAGGAATGATTGATGCCATTGCCTCCGCCTCACTGAGGGACGTTTGCAGAATCTGAATGACGGGAAGACTGCTTTCGACGTCCTGAATTCCATGGTATACTTCGGGTGTTCGGGAATTCTTTCGGGGAATTGAAATGAGCATCGTGACCGTTGAACTGGAACTTCCACAGGATTGGATGCGTTTCCAAATGCCAGCCGCGTTAAAAGCTCGGCTGAGTTCTTTGCTGGATGAGCAGGACAAAACAGGGAAGCTCAGTAAAGCCGAACGCGACGAAGCTCAGGCACTGGCGGAATTGGTGGATTTGCTTTCACTGATGAAGCTGCGAGCCGAACGCGCAGGCCATCGAAAGTCATGAGCCCCCAGATTCCCGTTCGCTTGATTCGACAAGTTCGCCAGCGGGCGGATGATGTCTGTGAGTACTGCCGCCTGCCTCAGGCATCGCAGGAAGCCACTTTTCACGTTGACCACGTTTCCCCCCGTTCGCAAGGCGGTTCAACTGAATTGGCGAACCTTGCTCTGGCCTGTGTCACCTGTTCACTTCGCAAATCCGCCCGGACAACTGCTGCGGATCCAAAGTCCGGCAACACGGTCGCTCTGTTTAATCCTCGAACTGACGACTGGTCAGACCATTTCGCTTTCACGGCCACCTGGAAAGTTCGCGGACGAACCGAAACTGGACGGGCGACGATTGAAGCTCTCGGAATGAATCGTTCCGCCATCATAATGATTCGACGCGAATTGGTGTTGCTAAATCGCTTTCCTCATTAGCGTTCCTCTTGTCGTCAAAAAACCAGACACGCGCAGCCATCTGATCACCGAGGGAGGACACTCAACAAGGCCCTTGTTTTGCGAATAGTGTCAGCACGAGATATCTCCCGCTAAGTTCCGGGCCAAGTCTGCGAACTTCGTCAGCAAGAGAGTTCAAATTCAGATCAAAAAGACTCAACGAGGTCTCGCCATGTCGGAAATTTCAGCAGTTCCCCAGCGTCCGCAGACATGGCGCAGGATCAAGATCGGCCTGCTTTTTCTTCTCGTTGCGTTCCTGGCGGTTTGGAACCTCCTGCCGCCGGACGTCGTCCGAAATCCTGTGGTGATGGGGCGTGGTAACGACGGAAATTTGCATGAGCAGTCGCAGAACGCCGGCAAAGGTCTCCATTTCAACGCACACGTCGGAGTCTTAAAGTCGCAGAACAGCACAACAACGGCCTCGTCCGAATCACATTCCAATGCCGCGTTCCTCGCGGATCGCAGTTTGGTGATCTTCAACCTTTCCAATCATGTCCTGATGGAACGCATCGGGACTGAGTTGCTCGCACAGCTCAAAGCCGACAACGACTTTGATCGGCTGGCGTATTATCCGTCAGGTCATTTACCAGAAATTGGGGCGGAAGCTCCGGACCTGTGGCTCAGCATCAATCTTGAATCCATCGAGGAGTCCGGCATCACCGGCGGAGAGCTTAAAGCGACCGTTACAGCAACATTGGGATCGTCACTCGCCGCCTCCAATCATTCCGTCCATGACCACCTATCGCCGCCGATCGTCACCCTGAACGTGAACATCTCAGTCGACCATCAATCCTCGCTGAACGGAATCGAATCGTCATCGGCCGAGTACAGCCAGCAGGGAAAGGACATCGCCAAACATCTCATGACGGCGGTCTCGGGTAAGCTGAAGACCCTTCGCGAGAAGCACTCTCCGCTGCCAAAACTTCCATCGTCGCTCAGTCCGGAGTTCGTGGCGACTCCGGAATTCGAGTTCCTCAAACGCTTGAATGCGACGCGTCAGACGTCGTTCCATGGTTTCATGTTTCACAACGAGACGTTTTGGCAATTTACCTCGACGGAAAACGCCGAGCCAATGCTGACTTCCATTCGTGACGAACTCAGCAAGTCCGATTGGAAAGTTGGAGACTTCGAAGCTGCAGACTTGCAGAATGCTTACCTGCGTGCAGTAAAAGGGGACGCGATTCTGGAACTGTTTCCGACAAAACGGCGCATCTTTAGCATGCCCGAAACCAAGGAACCGCAAGGACCGGTCCAATACAACGTTCGCTATTTGCATCGGATAAGTTCCGACGAAATGCAAGCCGTTGTCGCGGAGTTGTTGGTGGCACCGAAACCAGACGTGGACGAGCTGCTGGTCTTGCGTCGGTTTGGCAGTTCGGAGCAGCAGGATCAAGTCCTGAAGCTGATTGAGAAACACCCGCCGCGTTCCGTCGAGGCGTGGCTGATGCTCGCGGAATCCTATGCCGGCGGTAATAACGCAGATGCGTGCCGAGTCGCCCTGGTTCGAGCGACATTGCTAATGCTTACTGTCACAGATTCGGCCGATTATGACCGTCGGATCAAGGACATCGCAGCGAAACAGAAGATCGAAGCCTCTGAGTTGAAAGTCGTCGACCAGGCGGTGCTTACGGAGCTTGGTATCGTGGAACTTGTCGCCGGAGCCGATGCCTCGCCCGTGGAGATCTCAGTCAATACTGCGGCTTCATTTTTTGTAGCGAATGACTCTGAGGGCCCCACAGTGATCACTGTGCGAGTTCGAACTGATGGACGCGGCCAGCCGAACACACCAACAACTGTGACCTTTCTCCATGCGTCTCAGAACTCACGCTCATGGTCCACTCAATCGGCATTCGAGGGAGTGTCGACGTTGCAGCACCAGTTTTCAGTTGGAAGTCGGCCCATTTCTGTCAGCCTTGAGAAACTTGACAGCAATTCCTTCCAAGTCACGGCGACGCTGGAGAACGGAGCTACCGATTAACGGTTCGACTCGACGGCCGCTTATCGATTGAGAACGCTGTACCAGCGTGCTTGATCTCTCGTGGCGGTTCAGGGAATTGGTCAAATCGCGAGACGATGAAGGCTGCCGCTGGAGTCGAGGGAATGTTGGCCATTCGATCCAGTCCAACATAGGCTCAGCTCATTGGTGCGGCACTCCCTGATGATGCCATCGGGGTCAGAACGGCTCGAGGTGTGATGCTGGCCAGTTTTCGAGCGGCGGCGACGCTGGAGTCTACAAGCACTCGCAGATCGACGACCCATGGTCCTTGTTCCGGCATCACGAATTCCCAGTGCGGCAGAATACACACACTCTGGTGAACCGCTTCGAAACCGCCTTCTGACTGGCTGATGGTTTCAATCGGCATTGTCCAGAAACCACCTGCACGAGAGGCCTCGATGGAGACATCAAGCCCGAGCCATTCATCGACCAGACTCAGACGGTCAGCACTCGCCAGATTCAGAGTCGCATCGAGCGTCCCAAGGCGCTGTCCGGTGCTGTCGTAGTAGTAGCGGTCGTTCGCGCCGCCGGGCATCGCGGCAAAGTTCAGCTCAACGGCCAGATGCAGCGGAACATCTTTCGCAAATCCTGAGACCTGATATTGAATCAGAATCTCGTTCGGTCGATCGGCCGACATGATCACGATCTTGCGGATCTCACCTGTCAGACCACTCACCGCACCACGCCGCCGCATTTCGATAGCAATTTTCTGCTCACCCTTGCGAATGCTGGCTTCGTAAGTGCCTGTCGCGAAATCGCCGATCAGACCTTCGCCACGACGAAACTCATCGAAGGTCAACTGAGGCTGCAGGAACAGGTCCACAAGACTCTTGTGCGGCCAGTTGTCATAGACGATCTTCTTGTCGAGATCCGGCTGCTTGAATTTCACATCGCGAGAGATCGATGCCAGATCCGCATCTTCGTCCGATTCAATGTTACGACCGAAATCAATGATTCGCTGATGATACGGTTCTGGACGACGATTCAGAGTCGCCAGCAGATTGACACCGTTCGCTCGCACGTCAAGCTCGTACATGTGGCCACCGGTGGCCGGTGACAAAAAGGCGGCCAGGCGATGATTGCTCAGCTTCACTTCCTGGCGTGCGTCGAGATTATAGTCAGCCGTGGTGACATCAACCCAGGCTCCAGGCTCACGAGTCACCCGTTCCAGCAATGTGTCGGCTTCGATCAGCTCGTGGTAGACCGCATTGCGAAGATGAGGCAAATAGAGGCCACCGAACGCACCGTGCCAATAACTGCAATTACACTGACCGCGATAAAGATGTGTCCGAGCATCGATCAGGAGTTCTCGCTGATCGTCATCAAGCGTCTGATCGGCCAGCATGACGCCCAGTCGATTACTGACGTCGATCATGCGCGCGTACATCTCATTGCTTTCCGGATAACGAGTCCGGAAATTTCGCCAGAAGCCACCGCGAGTAAACCGGACCAGTCGCTGCCAGTCGGCATCATCCGGGTTCATGCGTGTCAACGAGACAAACTCTTTCTGAGCGGCGGGAGGCAGAACCCACTCCGTCATTTCACGG
This sequence comes from uncultured Planctomycetaceae bacterium, assembly GCA_903921605.1. The sequence continues at coordinate 5,576 of CAIXQV010000430.1, forward strand.
TAGCTGGCGTCGGGAAGGTAGCATCGTCCAATCGGTGCGACATGATCAAGCACGCCGGACGGTGTCGTCACCTTCAGCCACGATTCATTGTCTCTCAGCAGATCCAGAAACTTACGCAGCCAGCGATCTTCATAAACATGCTTGTACGTTTCCGGCCACGATCCAAACTTCTCGCCATCATCGCCAAACACAATGACCGCGTCGTCAAACTGCGCGGCGACTTCGCGAAGGTAGTCGATACACTGTTCGGGCTCTGAAAAAGGAATCAGGTAACGCAGCTTTTCGCTGTCTGGAAAGACGAACAGCAGGCGGCCTTCATCTTCGGTCACGTAGTAACCGGCCAGCTCATTCTGTGGAATGCCAGCGCAACGGAAGTGATAGTCGTCGATGATGGTGTATTGAATTCCGGCGGCCGCGATATCGCTCGCAAACGACTGTTCCCAAACTCGCTCCGGCAACCACATACCCCGCACGTTGGTGTTGAACAACTGATTCAGGTGCTGTGTGTAAGTCGAAATCTGCCCGATACGGTCTCGACGCGGAATGTTGGCCAGAATCGGCTCATAGAATGCCCCGCCGATGATCTCGACCTGCGAAGAGCTCACCATCTTGCGGAGGCGATTGATGTATTCCGGATGATTCGGCTCCAGCCACTCCAGCAGACTGCCCGACGTGTGCAGACCAAACGGAATCTCCGGATAGTCCTGCATCACGTCCAGAAAAGGCAAATAGCTGTCGCGATAGGCCTGCTCAAAAACGCCGTCAAAATTTCCGACCGGCTGATGATTGTGAAACGTAAGGACCAGCCGAACTGAACCCGCCATGGAACAAACTCCAAATTCTGTAGAACCGCTGAATTCAGCAGGAACGATACAGAAGATCGGATCAGTTAGGCGAGGTTAGTCGGCTCAGGCTCCTCGTTTCGCACGGAAACAGCACGATTCATGCGCCTAATCCATACGCAAATCAAGGTCTGCTAAAGCATCCAACTTGATGTACTCTTCCCATACTCCCTATTGGTTCCACTGTTCTGGCAGAACACAGATATGACGGCGCTCACTCTCCAGCGATTCCGGGAAGTCACTGCGAGCGTGTACACCCCGGCTTTCCCGTCGTTCCAAAGCCGCAGCGGCCATGGCGCGTCCAACTAACATCATGTTTTGAAGTTCCCAACCCGCCGGCTCGCTGAGATCTCTGCGGCAGACATAGTTCGCCCAGAAGTCCAGTTGCTGCCGCGCTGCGGCAAGATCCGTTTCGTTGCGACTGATCCCCACGCTCCGCCACATCAGGCTTCTCAGAGCATTCCGAATGTCGGTCAGGTCCAGTTGCTCATCGCCCCGTAGAATCTCCCGGGCTGAACGTGATTCGATCGGTGGTGCAGAGAATGTATCGGGCTGGCTCATCGCCACCTGCGAAGCATTTCGTCCGCAACGAAGCCCAAAGACGACTCCTTCCAGAAGACTATTGCTGGCCAATCGATTTGCGCCATGCAGCCCGCTGGAAGTCACTTCTCCGGCCGCCCACAGTCCGGGCAAACTTGTTCGACCATCGAGATCTGTTGTCACGCCGCCGATCATATAATGGGCTCCGGGACGAACGGGGACTTTGTCACGTGTCAGATCCAACCCAAAATCTGCACAGACTTTGCCGATGTGCGGGAACCGCAGGCGAATGCGGTCGGCCTCAATTGGAGACAGATCGAGATAAACACAGGGATGCGCTGTCTTTGCCATCTGCTGAGTAATTGCCTGGCTCACCACATCGCGGGGAGCAAGTTCACCGGCCGGATTATAGTCGTGCATGAAGCGACGACCGAAGCAATCCACCAGGTGCGCGCCTTCGCCTCGGACAGCTTCTGTGATCAGATAGCGTGAGCTGCCTGCGATATAAAGCACCGTTGGATGGAACTGCATAAACTCCATATCGCGCAAAATGCAGCCAGCCCGCAATGCAACAGCGTGTCCGTCTGCTGTGGCAATCTGTGGGTTCGTCGTTTCACGATACAACGCGCCAGCACCGCCGGTGCACAGAATTGTCTGCTTGGCCCAGACAAACGTACGACCATGATTCGGATTCCACACCAACGCACCACGACAGATGCCTTCGTGAGTCAACAGGTCGAGCGTAAACGTCTTGGGCCAGATATCAATATGAGCGGCCTCGGAAGCACGCCGGTTCATCGCTCGCATGACTTCCTGGCCCGTCGCATCTCCCAATGCATGGGCCACTCGCGGATGACTGTGACCGCCTTCCAATGTCAGAGCCAGCTCCCCGTCGACCTTGTCAAACTCAGCGCCGTAAGCACTCAATTCACGAATGCGCTGCGGTGCCTCGCGGATCACCAGTTCAACGACTTCTTCGTGACACAGTCCTTTACCAGCCGCGATCGTGTCGGCCACATGGTTGGAAAAATCATCCAGCGGATCCAGAACCCCCGCGATTCCTCCCTGCGCATACGCGCTGTTAGAATGCTGCAGCGAATCTTTCGTCACAACAACGGTTCGCAGAGACGGATCAACCGCTAATGCGGCCCTGATTCCGGCAATTCCTCCACCGATAACGAGCACGTCGGTAAACAGATGTGGTACTCGTTTAGGATCAAACGGGACCAGATATCGACGCATTGACGGAACATGAATGGTGCGTGATTGCATCGCGAAAGCTCGTCAAACGAAAGAGACAAAAAAAGCCGCCCTGGAAACCAGAGGCGGCTTGTATTGTGGCATTATCAGGGCACGATCAATAATCGATCAGCCGAGTTTCTGCAGAACATTGTCAATCAGGTTGTACTGTTTGGCTTCGTCTGCAGACATGAAGTTGTCGCGGTCAGTGTCTTCTTCAATCTTCGTCAGCGTCTGGCCCGTATGCTTCAGCAGAATGTCGTTCATTTTGCCTTTGATTCGCAGCACTTCCTTGGCATGGATTTCCAGTTCTGTTGCTGTTCCTTCCATACCCGCCAACGGCTGATGAATCATGATGCGTGCATTCGGCAAAGCATTTCGCTTGCCTGGAGTTCCCGCCGTCAGCAGGATCGCACCCATACTGGCCGCCTGACCGATGCAATACGTCGCCACATCGCAACTGATGTATTGCATGGTGTCGTAAATCGCCATGCCTGCTGTGATCGATCCGCCCGGGCTGTTGATATAGAAATGAATATCAGCCTTAGGGTCATCGAACTGCAAAAACAGAAACTGAGCAACGATGCTGTTGGCCACATCGTCGTTAACACCGCTGCCCAGGATCACGATGCGATCCTTCAGCAGGCGGCTATAAATGTCCATCGCGCGTTCGTCGCGACCATTTTTTTCAATGACATAAGGAACAAGTACAGTCATATCCGGCATCCCGCAGAGATGATTTTTGATTCGAAGTCAGAACAGTCACCCGAGCAATTCACTATGTCAGCAAACTACTTCTTTTTTTCTTTGGGAGGACGTTCCAGAATCTCATCCACCAGACCGTAAGCCTTGGCGTCAACCGCATTTAGGTAATGGTCGCGCTGAGTATCCTTCGCGATTCGTTCAATCGGCTGCTTCGTGTGATCTGCCAGAATCTCGTTCAGCAACTGACGAGCAGCCAGAATATCACGAGCCTGAATTTCAATATCAGAAACCTGACCACCCACTTGACCATAAGGCTGGTGGATCATGATCTTTGAATGCTTCAGAGCAAACCGCTTTCCAGGTGCCCCACCAGCCACAAGAATCGCCCCACCACTCGCTGATAGTCCAACGCTGTAAGTGGCGACGTCGCACTCTACGAACTGCATAATGTCGTAGATCGCGAGAGTTGCGGTGACTGAACCACCAGGCGAGTTGATGTAAAGATGAATGTCCTGATGTCGATTCTCGGACTGCAGGAACAGCATCTTCATGACGATCAGATTGGCACTGCCGTCATGAATCGGGCCGTCCAGGAAAATGATCCGATTGTCAAGCAGCAGATCACCGACCGTCATCTGACGTTGAGCCGAATATTCTCGGGCTGCCATTGGCATGTAGTCGAATCGCGGGTCCTTCATTCGCTTTATCCTGCTGAGAACTACTCTTCGTGGATCGTCCGGGCTGAATCAGGCCAGACTATTTTCAGAATTCGGTCTGTAAACAAAAACAGGCGTCGCGTCATCCTACGCGCGCCTGTCTGTTTCTTGTAGTTTCGATTATTCAGAATCCTCGGGAGTGGCATCATCAATGAGACTTGTGCTCATGCGACCACACACCGCAATTCGCAGCGAGGCGGAATTCACAGCCTCTGCTGGCTTTCGTGGAACCTCAACAAAGCTGGCGGAGGCAAGGATAAAATCCACAGCCTTTCGCTCACGCAACTGAGCTTCCAGATTCTCAATCATTCCGGTTTTGACCATTCGAGCACGGAGCTTTCGAACAGGCTCGCCACTCTGGAATGACATCATTAACAATTCCCGATCGATATCTGACTGGTCGCACTCGATATTCTCGCGAGTCGCAATCTTGTCGAGAACGAAGTGTTCTTTGAGGGCCTGACGAGTTGTCTCCAGAGCTTCCTGGCGGATCTGGCTTTCGCGAGCCATGATCTGCTCCTGAGCAAACCCAGCCTGAGACATTTCGAGAACTTCACGTCGAAGTGCGTTCTCGGTTTGCTGACGCACCAGAGATTCCGGAAGGTCCCAGTCAGCTGACGCAGTGATCTTGTCGAGCACCTGACGGCGAGTTTCCTGACGCTCCTGATACTCAACCTGACGAGTCAGAGCACTGCGAAGCATTCCGTCGAGTTCCGCCTCATCGGCTGCACCCAGTCGCTCACAGAATTCTGCATTAACGGTTGGGACCTGAAGATTCTGAACTTCGGTCACGCTAAACGTTACGCCAACTTTTTCGCCACGCATTTCAACGATGGGCGACTGCAGAGAAATCGTGATTTGACCTTCACGCGAATCGCCGGCTTTTGCACCAGCCAACAACTGGTCGAAGTTTTCCAGAGCAGCGTCCTGGAAGTTGAGGCGAGAAAACAGGGTCACAGAGACGTTTTTCGCCTCGTTGATCATCTTGCCGTCGTGGGTAAACGTGATATCACAAACGACTGAATCGCCTGAAGCCGCAGCAGCATCAGTTGTGACACGTTCTGAATAAGAAGCAATGAACTGTTCTTTGTATGCCGTGAACTCTTCTTCCGTCGGCTCACCTGATGAACGATTGATCTGAATTCCAGCATAGTCTGGAAGATCAAAATCAGGACGAACTTCGACCTCAAATTCATAGTGAAACTCACCAGAATCCGGAATGTCGAGGCTTTCAACGTCGATCTTCGGCTCGCTGATCGGTTCGATCTCGTACTCGTCGGACAGTTGTTCCAAACTAGCCAGGAGCAACTTCTGCTTGATGTCCGCGGTGATTTCCTTCTTGAACTTCTTCAGAAGGATGGATCGTGGCACTTTGCCAACTCGAAAGCCTGGCACCTGTGCTTTAGAACTCAGTTCCGCCAGAGCATCGTCGCGAATATCGGCGATGTCTGCCTCCGGGATGGTCACTGAAACGTGCTTACGGCATGAGCCGATATCACGAATCTGAACCTGAAGCGACATGCGATCGCCGTTCTCGTCAACACCTTCAGCAACCGCTTGACCTGCGTCAGAACTCATTCTCTGTTTCCCAGAACTGTTGATGGCCAGCCTCCACCGGTTTTATTGGCCCGGGAGGCAATAAAAAAGAGCGGGTGAAGGGACTCGAACCCTCGACAATCACGTTGGCAACGTGATGCTCTACCAACTGAGCTACACCCGCAATGGTTTTGTGTTCCAGCGAAACACGATCAAATTGTAACGAATCAGTCTCTGGGAAAAGGCTGTCGACAGCAACTTCGCAGAAAATAGGACGGCAAATCTTCTTGCCGTTCATAAATCCGCAATTGTAACGCTGCAAACACCCGTTCCAGACAGCCAGAAATAGTGCTGGTTCGGCTGGAAGACCGCTTCGGGGCGGGATTATGAGAGTTTCCAGGCTTTCGTCAACAGTTTCATGGCCTTTTAGATTCGGAATTCGCCCGCCTCGATCTTCAGCCGACTCTCGGGATTGTCCGATTCCTTTCCACGAGCGGTCCTCGGCCTTTGAAGTAGGCCCAAATTATGCGGCTTTTATGCCGATATCTCACTTCCGCTGCGTTGGACTGCCTGTCCTTGCATTTTTGGCAGACTGCTCAGAAGGCCCCATTCCTCGAAACCCAGAAAACTACTGCAGTTCCACTCCCAGGTGCTTCATGAAGAACTTCATGTCTTCCCAGACCTGTTTCTTTGCAGCTGGGTTTCTAAGCAGGTACGACGGATGATAGGTGCACATGACCTTGATCCCGCGATAATCGAAAAGTTTTCCGCGAAGCTTTCCAACCGCCTGAGTTTCATTGAGCAAATTCTGAGCGGCAACAGTCCCCCAGCAGACGATGTACTTCGGTTGGACGACATGGATCTGAGCATCCAGGAACTCCCGACAATTTGCGGCTTCCTCCGGCAGCGGATTACGGTTTCCCGGCGGACGACACCGCAGAATATTGCAGATGTACAAGTCTTCGCGTTTCAATTGGCTGGCTTCGACAATTTTGTTCAGCAACTGCCCGGCTGGACCAACAAACGGCTCCCCTTTGGCATCTTCTTCCGCTCCCGGAGCTTCGCCGATAAACATGATGTCTGCGGTGGGATTGCCAACACCAAACACCGTCTGAGTTCTCCGCGAGGCCAGTTCCGGGCAACGCTGGCACCCGGAAACGCATTTCGCGAGCTTACTGAGGGCGTCTCGACGGCTTTCGAGATCTATGTAAACAGTCTCCATGACCGCCTTCGTTTCCGGAAACGGTCCGGCCTGCATGGCGACTTTGGCCGAATCATCAGAACCCAGCACGGATGAAGGGCTCTTCATCTCCGTCACTGGTGTGGCAGCCTTGAGCCGGATCGGGGTTCGCGACGCCACAGCCCCCGTCTCAGCCGCGGGCGAAACATTCTCGCTCGCAGCCGCTGCCTCCGCGACGACAAGACTCGGCCGTGGCTTTCCAAGCACTCTCGAAGGCTTGGGAACATCAACCTTCGGCAGATGAGTCACTCCAGTCCCGGCCAGATGGCGAAGCCACTGTGCCATCGCGCGTTTACTGCTCATGGGCCAACAACACATTCAGGCTGAGACAACAGAAGAGGTAACAATCCGCCAACAACATCATGCCAGACAATCGCCGGGTTCACAATTCAGCAACCCGAGTGAATCAATTTTGGAAGAATGCCACTATGAGCGGATGATAATGTTCTTCAGGAGATCCCGTACTTCTTGCACTTGCTGAAGAAGGTGCTTCGCGGCAGGTTGAGCTGTCTTGCGGCGACGGCTTTGTTGCCGCCGGCGGCTCGTAATGCTTCGCGGAGCTGCTGCTCTTCGGATTGTGTTTCACGAAGCTGAGAGGCGTTTGATCCCGCATAACTTTCAGGCTCAGGCAGGCGTCGAGCAAGACTGCGGACGGTGAGCGTGGGCAGCGTTGATGTCTGAGTTCGGCGCCCGCCAATTGTTGGGCGTCCATCATCAGCGGCATTCCGCAGTTCGGGCGGCAAGTCGGCCAGGCAGATAATGTCGCTGTCGGCCAGCACGACGGCTCGCTCAATCACGTTCTCCAACTCACGAATGTTGCCCGGCCACGGATGATTCTCCAGCGCGGCCAATGCGCTGGGGTCAATCTGACGAATCTGCTTTTTGGACTTCTGGGCGGCTCGGCTGAGAAAGAAGAAGACCAGTTCCGCCAGATCACCGGGCCGTTCCCTCAGTGGCGGCAGCGTTAGTGCGACGACGTTCAGGCGATAAAACAGGTCGGCTCGAAATTGCCCTTTGGAAATCATCTCTTCCAGATTCCGATTGGTCGCCGCCACAAGTCGCACGTCCACCTGAATCGTCTTGTCACTGCCTACCGGTTCGAAACATCGCTCCTGAAGAACTCGCAGAAGTTTGACCTGCGTCTCGTGGGAGATGTCGCCGATCTCATCCAGAAACAGCGTGCCTCCATTGGCTGCGAGGAACCGCCCGGCTTTATCGGCATGAGCGCCTGTGTAAGCGCCTTTCACATGACCAAACAATTCGCTTTCCAGCAGCGATGACGACAGAGCCGCACAGTTCACGCAGACAAGATTTCCGGCGGCACGATCACTGTTGCGATGAATGACTTTGGCCAGCAACTCTTTGCCAGTCCCGCTTTCGCCTCGAATCAAAACCGTCGATGAGCTACGAGCCACCTTGCGAACCTGATCCAGCACATCCAACAAAGCAGGACTGTTTCCTCGAACACCTTCTCGATCAAAACCCTGATCTGAGGCCAGAACCGGAGCCTGCCCTGCGTCTGTCTGAAGCGACGTCAGCTCCGCTCGCAGAGCAGCCATTTGACGCTGCTGTTCGGCGATGCGATCCATCTTCATCTTCAGCTCCGCATCCAGCTGCGCCATCGCCTGATTCGCGCGGGAGCTGTGCAGAGCCAAAACGCTCATTTGAGCGATCGCGTGAAGGAACGTGATATCTTCAGCGCTGAACACCGCGCCGCCGCGACGACGTCCCAGAATAATGACGCCGTGAACTCCGCCTTCGCCTTCCATCACGCACAACAGTTCGGCTCGCAAGTCATGCAACAACTGCTGCATTGGCGACATCGCTTCGCGATTGGCTGAAGGAATTCGATGAATGACGGATTCGCCGGGGATGTCTACCTGAACCTGTTCAGGACGCAACTGAGCGGTCGCGGCCGATGTGGAACGTGTTCCGATCAGACGAAAAACACCGTGCCCATCGCGGACGTACATGATCGCCCACGAGGCATCCATCACATCCTGACAAGTCTTCAGAGTAATGTCGGCCATCCCGGATGGCTCGGCAAGATACGCCGCCGAGCGATTTAGTTGCTGCATCGCTCGATCGAGCTGGTACTTCTCACTGAAGAATCTTCGATCCACAACCGCCTGCAGTCGGTCACGCACCCACAAGCTCAGGCCAGCAGCCAGCAGCAGAATGAAGAACAGAGACAGTTGCTGAGTTGTCGTGGAATTCAGCGGGAGACTGTACGAATGAGTAAACACTCCACCGATCGCGAGTAACGTCGCGAAGCCGCCCGACACAATCATCGACATCAGCACATATCGGCGGCTCTTGTCGTCGCCCTCTTCGGCCAGCATCAGGCGATGGCGAAAGATGCCGTGCGAATAAGCCGCCATAAACAACATGCTCGCGATAAACATCGGGATCTGAGCATGTCCAAGAGCGAAGTCGACTTTGCGAAAGAATGCGAGGTACAACGTATAGCCGATGGGAATTGTCGAAAGCAGCGCGGCCCCAAGAATCGTAGCCACCTGGCGACGCTCATGAGGTGTTTCCAGGCGAATCAAACTGAGGGCCAGCTTGCCGACCGTGATCGCAAAGTAGAGTGATGCAAAGATAATTGCCACATGGACCATTGATCGCAGCAGCGATAACAGCCATGTTGCATGGGCCACGGAAGCCACTGTTGAAGCCGAACCATGCACGGCAATCTGTGACAACACGGCCAGTTTCTGAAACACATTCAGAGTATCACTGCCGTTCAGGCTCCACGCCGCCCAGTAAATTACGACGAGAGAAACGCAGATCAGACCTGCTATTCCGAAGGCCGTTCCCAGGACCCAGCCGCGGCGGCCACGGACAAACTCGGGCTCTTTCGGAAAGACCAAAAAGAAGTTCAGCACGAGACAAGGCAGCATCGCAGCGCAAACGATGAACGGGATGTTCAGCAAAGGGCTATTCGCCAAAATCCACCAGTGAAACCCAGGCACGAATGCTCCCATGGCCGCACAGCACATCAGGCAGAAATTCTGAGCAACCCGGTCGAATGGACGATACCAATAAGAGGTAAGTGCGATCGCGAGGATCGATAGCTGACAGACAAACCAGAAAATCGTGAGCGAGACTTCGCCAACGTTCACCGGATGTACCGGCACGTAGACGCGACTTTCCACCTCCTGATGAGCGGCCCCGGGTCGACGATAAACGATTTCAACAAGTCGTTGTGAGGGCTGAGAAGGATCTGCACTATACACCTCCACCAAAGGAGGAACTCGCAGCTTCGCCGGGTCTGACTCCGGAGCTAACTGCCCACCGGGTGGAATCTTGGCGGAACGCAACGACTCTAGAGCGGACACGAAATCCAGAAACGTGCCAATCTGCCGCCCATTGAGGCGAAGAAGTTGGTCGCCCGCTCTGGGCACGGAAGAATCAATCACAAAATCCGGGCGACTCCATTCCCAGATCTCGATCCCCGACAAGGGCCGCGAAATTGTTTTTCGCGGGGCGGGCTCAGAAACAGCCGCAACCTGCGCAGGGGCGATCGATAACCGCCGAGCCGCCAGCGAAACGGCTCTGCGTTGATGTGTCCCTGTTGCCTCAGACAAAACTGAAACAGCTTGCGGCAAGTTTGCCAGCGGTCGGAATCGTGCAACCCCGGAAATCCTGCTTCTGTCTGTCGAGCCGCAGCCGTCTGCAAGGCAATTCAATGCCGGGCGAAGATCAGGGACCTCGGGGGCCAAGATCGGCGCGGGGCCATCCGGGAGTAAGCAACGAAGACCAACGTCGGGAAAGGTGGCAACATTCAAGAGCACGGTCACGCAATACGTCACCACGAGCCCCGTGCATGTCGCAACGAAGGCGCGGCAATCGTGCGTCCCGCCCTGATTATTTGAATACCACAGCTTCACGGAAAAGTTTCCTTAGATTCCCCAGTTCAGCGCACGTCGGCGCTGATCAAGTTGGGGAACGGTAGGTGTTCAGCGCCGAAGTTTCAAGCGTCCAGCGATTTCGGCGCTGAAGTGTTGAGCGCCATGTGCCTGTCACGCTTGCTTTTGCGTCGTTTGAGGACGTTTAGTGCACAGTATTTGAGGTTCTCGAAAAATCGGCAGAATTGGCACGTTTCATGCATTTGCAGAACAGTACCCAGCGCCCTTCGGCATGGATGAGTAAGTGTTGAACGAAGAATACACTCGCTGCTCAAGGTTACCCAGCCAGATGCAGCTTCCCCAGCCTCTTCGACGTTCAGTCCCCGCACCTGCTCACCGCCGAAGGGCTTTTTTATGCGCTGAGTTTGGGTATGGTCGAGTTGATTTGCTCGATCAACATTCTGCATTGGAGCCATGATGCTGGCTGGTCAATTTGTCGGTTGTCGGGATCTTCGACTCGTGGACGTGGCGGAACCGGAACTCCCGGATTCTACCACTCTACCCGGCCAGATTATATTTCAACCCGAGATGACCTGTCTTTGCGGATCGGATTTGCCGTTCTTTGACAGTGAATTTGAGGGACATTCGATTGAGTACCCTCAACCCATCGGTATGTCCCTGCATGAAATGGTCGGTACCGTTGTCGCCTCAAACGGGCTGCGATGGAAACCGGGAACTCGTGTTCTTGCAGTCCCTCCTGGCCAACAAGGTCTTTCCGAGCGATTCGTGATGCCGGAGACGCGAGCCATCTCACTGCTTCCCGCACTTTCAGATGAATTAGCGATGCTGGCTCAGCCCTTCGGCACAGTCGTATGGGCGTTAAAGAAGCTGCCAAACATGATCGATCGAGATGTCGCCGTGGTTGGGCAGGGACCGATTGGCCAGATGTTCAACGCAGGTCTTCGCAACCTCGGAGCTCGGAGAATCATTGGGATCGATCCAGTGGAATCCCGTCTTCGC
>CAIXQV010000431.1 GCA_903921605.1 uncultured Planctomycetaceae bacterium
ATCCATCAATTCCAGTCGATGATCATTCAGATGGTAGACCATCTTGCCCATCGCCGCGTAGACCTGATCCTCACCGTCTTTGATCGTTCGAAACTCGGCCGGCTGTCCCTCCGCAATGATTCTTGAAAGCTGCAGTTGAGTTGATTTCTGTCCTGCGGCCGCATCACGAATCTTCGGCTGAAACATAAGGTCCAGACGTGCACAATGCAGACGATCCAGCGTTCCGTTCGGCATTGGACGCTCAACCAGAACCTGATTGTCCATGTTGACCTTCTGGTCAACAAAACCGTGAAATGTGGCCTGCTTCGTCGGCACGAAGAATTCGAACCCATTGGCAGCACTGACCGTCATCTGCACCGGCTCACGATCTCCATGACGATCCTTGAAGCACAGATTGCAGTGCACTCGACCTCGCAGGCGAATCCGCTGAACATCATTCACGGCCATCAAGCCGGACTTCGCCGAATCCTTCGAAGCCAGCAACTCAATCTCCGCTCCCGACTCTGCACGCCCGGAATGAGTTTCCCAGGCGAACTTGACGGGCTGGCTGGTCCAGATCTTCATCGCATCTTCGGAGATATGAAATCCGCTGCCTTCGATACTGAGTCCATCCGGACCGGCGATATGAACGTCACCAGCAAGGAAGCCGGAAACAATCTTTCCGAACTTTCCACCCTGCATGTCAAACGGTGAAGAAGAATTCAACTGAGCAGAATCGGCTGTCGCGGTGATCGGCTGCTCGCCATCATCCTGCTGCCACAACAATGCGACCGGACTGATGGCAATCGAATGGCTGTTATTTTCCAGTTCGTAGTCATTAAAGAACAACAGCCGCTGGCCGTCACGAAATCGAGCGTTCGCGTTCTGAACCCACCGGTCCTGTTCAAACCATTTTGCGGCCTGCTGAGTAAACACCGGCTGCTTTTCGTGGTCCCGCGATTGTTTAGGAACCGGAGCCTGCTTGCGCTCCACAATCAGCCACGGCGACGTAAGTCGCGAATACACCAGATACACAGCGACCAGACCGATGCCGACAAGCACGGTTCGAGGTCCACTGGATAATGATGAACGCGACATGATAGTTTTCTGAACGAGTCTTCACACAATGTAAATTAAGGTCGGGTGTTCGCAGGATGCCTGATCGATGACAGCCTCAATCGTGGCCGCATCTTGAACAAGATTGTTGACGATCACGCCGAACGAACTGTGGGCTGGGGGAGAACCGTATCCGAGTTACTTCTCAGCAAACGATCCGCACTTTCGACTCGCTGCAGCACATCGGTAATGTCCAGCATTCCAATGGGAAAACGATCCGAATCAATCACCGGAACTTCGCTCAACTTTCGTTCCGACATCAGATGGATCGCTTCCGGAAGCAGCACGCCCGGTGCGACGGTAATCGGATTCGCTGTCATGACCATGCGAATCGGTTGATCCAACTGTTCATCTCGACGATTCTCAAACAGTCTGGCAAGGTCACTGTCGGTGAAGATTCCGGTCAATCGACCTTCGCCGTTCGTAAGGATGACTGCTCCTGTGCGCCGCCCCGGATGACTGTGATGAATCATAACTTCGCGTACCGTTTCGTTCTCCGATGCGATTCGCAACTGGGGCCCTGAACGCATGACGTCGCGCACCGGACACAACTGACGGCCAAGACTTCCGGCCGGATGATACTTCGCGAAGTCGTGAGACGTGAAGCCTCGCAACTGACTTAAAACAAGGGCCATCGCGTCGCCAATGGCCAGCATCGCTGTCGTGGAACATGACGGGGCAAGATTCAGGCTTCCCGCTTCTTCATGCTTTCCAAATCGTACGACGACGCTGGCATGCCGGGCGAGCGTATTGTCAGAATCGCGAGTCACCGCAATCAGTGGCACCTGAAGCTGTCGAATGGAAGGGATGAGGCTGATCAGCTCTTCAGACTCACCGCTGTTGGACAACGCAAGGATGACATCAGCCGAACCAACACAGCCCAGATCACCGTGGCGTGCTTCCGTCGGATGCATAAAGTGAGCGCGAGTTCCGGTGCTGGCCAGCGTGGCGACGATCTTCTGACCGATCAGCCCGGCTTTGCCAACGCCCGTGACGATCACACAACCACGACAGCCCTGAATGAGCCGAACAGCGTCACAAAAACAGGGGTCAAGCGACTCCGATAGCCGCACAAGCGAATCCGCTTCCTGCCGAATGATCCTCCGCGCTTCACGCAGTTGCTCGACATCTTCGAAGGAGATGACCGCGCGCGGTGTTGTGGTCGGTGGCATACTGTCGTCCCTGACAAATTCCCGGAGACCATCCGCTTTCCCTGCTGATGATCGACCCGGAAGTGTACGGCGAACACCGACCTTGCGTCAATTGGGATTCACGCCGCAATGTATTCTGTAAGCCCATGGCATAAAACAACTTAGGACCCGATCGCGTTTCCATGAGGCTTTCTTATCATCGGAGAGTCGATCAGGCGCTCATCTGGTGAAGAGAGTTGTGCTTCTCTTATTCGTGCCCGGAACATGGCCAGCAGGACTGGCATCGTGATGCATCACCGTTGTTTAGAACTCAAAGATCATCAACGCCCGGAAATCAAAGGGTTCATGATGCTTTTCAGTTCACGATCCGCACGAAATCAACTCTCCTCCAGATCCCCTCGATTCCCTTTTTCCTGATTTCAGGGGTCAAGGGTGGCGAGCGGCCCGGTCAAGGATACCATTCCGCCCTGTGGTTTGGTTTTTCATTGGATCGGATTGTTGGAGAAGACTCACGTGGGCAAATCGGTTGTACTGGCCTACAGCGGCGGACTGGATACGTCGGTATTGGTTGGATGGCTTCAGGACGAAGGTTACGACGTTCACTGTCTCTACGTTGATCTCGGTCAGCCCTGCGAAGACCGTGATGCGATCATGAAGAAGGCTCGCGATATCGGAGCGAAGTCTGCGGAACTTGTGGACGTTCGCGAAGAGTTGTGTCGCGACTTTGCGTTCCCCGTTCTGCAGTGGCAGGCACGGTATGAGAACATTTATCTCATGGGGACCAGCATCGCTCGCCCACTGATCGCCAAAGCCTGCCTGCAGCGTGGCCGTGAAGTCGGCGCGGAAGCTTTTGTGCACGGCGCGACTGGCAAGGGCAACGATCAGTGTCGATTTCAGCTTGCCGCCGAAGCCCTGGAACCGGGCATTCGCATCATCGCCCCCTGGCGCATGCAGAAGTTCCGCGATCTGTTCCCTGGCCGAACAGAGATGCTGGAATACTGCGAGAAGAAGAACATCCCCGTGAAGGCGACGGCGAAGAAGCCCTACTCCAGCGACGAAAACTGTCTCCATATCAGCTACGAAGCCGGCGACCTTGAAGACCCTACTGTTGATGGCACCAGCGTCATTGACTTTGGCATGTCCGTTTCTCCGCAAGAAGCTCCCGATAAAGAAGAAACCGTCACGATTCAGTTTGAGTCTGGCGTGCCTGTGACCGTCAACGGTAAGAAGCGGAGCCCTGCAAAGCTGGTCGAGGAACTCAACCAGATTGGCGGCCGCAATGGCTGTGGCCGAATCGACATCGTCGAAAATCGCTTCGTCGGCATGAAGAGCCGTGGAGTGTACGAAGCCCCTGGCATGACGCTGCTGTATGCGGCTCATCAGGGTCTGGAGCAGATGACACTCGACCGCGACCTGACTCACCTGCGTGACTCACTCAGCGCTCAGGTGGCTGAGATGGTCTACTACGGATTCTGGTACTGTGCCAAGATGGATGCTTTGATGGCCTTCATCCGCGAAACTCAGAAGCCTGTTACCGGCGAAGTGAAGCTGACTCTCTATAAGGGCAACGTGCGAGTCAGCAGCCGGACATCTCCGTACAGCCTGTACAAAGCCGACATCGCCAGCATGGAACGTGGCGGTTCGTACGACCAGACTGACGCGGAAGGTTTCCTCCGCATCATGGGCCTGCCGGTACGAGTTCAGGGGTCTGTTCGCCCTCGCGAATATTGATCCATCCTGCAATTCAGTGTTGGACCGATTCAAAAAGCGAACAAACACGGCGGAGCAAAAGCTCTGCCGTGTTTTTTTGTTGGCTGAAGCGAGAAGCATCCTGTGATGCTTCTTCTGCTCGTCACCTGACTATCGCGAAGTGCAGTAACTCGTTACGCCCAAGAGTCGTTATGGCCAAAGGCAGATCGAAGAAACGTGCCCTCGGCAGGATCAGGCGAGATTGCGATTTCGTGTTTGGGATTGGCTGCGTTAATGTGATTGCCTCTAATGCGCGACATCCGTCAAATTGGGGAGGCAGGCATCTTGTCAACGAATAATCCGTACGCATTCAACCCACTCGACGTGCGTCCGGACGACCCGTCGGATCATCCGGATTTTGGACGTGTTCTGCGAGCACTGTCAGAAACGCGGCCGTGGGTGCGGATGCTTGGGATTTTGCTGATCATTGCTCCCGTACTGTTTTTTGCTGGAGGAGCCTGGATGTCACCTGGCGTTCTGCGGTTCAGCGGATTCCGAAGCAACGGCCTGTTACTCCTGCTGACGCTTGGCAATTGGGGAATCTCCATCGTGGGATATTTGATGATTGGCTTTCAATTGTTGGGCTATGCATCGCTGATTCGCAAGGCCGAAGTCAGTCTGAGTATGAATGCTGTGGCCGCCGCGGTCGAAAAACAACACACACTGTGGAAATACGCGGCATTGTTTGTGATCGTGACAATGTTGTTGTCCGGTGTGCCTATGCTGATCGTGATCCTGCAACTGCTGCTGCCATAAATCTCAGTCGCCATGGCATGCGGAATCGCGAGCGCACTCTCCTGGCCGAGGAGCTGCCGCTGAAGGTCGGTAAGCATCGAACGACTGATTGCTCAAATGGCCGCCAGACTCACCGTCGGCTGGGGACTTCGATTCCCTGTCGAATCATTTCGGCCAATTCTTTCGTCGATAGTTTTCCGGCCGCGTCAGCCCCGGAGAGAACTCCGTCAACCAGATCCCGCTTCTCATCATGCATCTGCAGGATCTGTTCTTCAATCGTTCCGCGAGCAATGATGCGGTAAACCATCACGGGTTTTGTCTGCCCAATACGGTGGGCTCGGTCCGTCGCCTGATCTTCAACGGCAGGATTCCACCATGGATCCATATGAATCACGTAATCGGCCGCCGTGAGGTTCAGTCCGGTCCCGCCGGCTTTCAGTGAGATCAAAAAGACATCGCTCTCGCCGCGCTGAAACGCTTCCACTCGTTCCTGTCGCTGAACAGGCGTAGTTTGGCCGTCAAGATATTGATAGCTGAAGCCGGCTTTCTCCAATGCGGCTCGAATCAATGCCAGGTGAGTTGTGAATTGGCTAAAGATCAGCGGACGATTACCCTGCTCTTTCAACTGTTCAAGCTGTTCCATCAGCACGTCCAGTTTGGCCGACGAGCCTTTCCACTTGTCATCCACCAGACCAATGTGACACGACAGCTGACGCAGTCGAGTCAACATCTGGAGTACTTTGAATCGTTGGTCATGCGACAGGTTCTCATCGCCGATCTGATCCAGTTCGGTCACAGCAGCCAGTCGCATCTGATCGTACCGCAGTCGTTCTTCGGCACTGAGGTCGACCATCAGATTCGTTTCAGTACGAGCCGGCAGATCTTTCAACACGTCACGCTTCGATCGACGCAGAATAAAAGGTGCAATGACCTGCGACAAAGCTTGTCGGCGATCGCTGTTACTCTCTTTTTCAATCGGAGCGGCAAAGCGTCGACGGAATTGTTCCCATGAACCAAGAACTCCCGGAGCCACCGTATGGAAGATGCTCCACAGTTCTCCCAGATGATTCTCCATCGGCGTGCCGGTCAGGGCGATCTTCCATTCAGCTTCGAACGTGCGAATCTGTGCGGCCGTCTTGCTGTTACTGTTTTTGATGTTCTGAGCTTCGTCCAGAATCAACGTGCCCCATTTGATCTCCCGCAGCAGTTCCGCTTCGCGAAGTGCAAGCCCGTAACTGCAGATCACGAGATCTCCTTCGCCGACTTTGTTCTTCAGATCGATGCGATCGATATCGCGAAACAGGATCGGAGTCAGTGACGGAGTAAAGCGTTCACATTCCCGCTGCCAGTTGAAACCCAGCGATGTGGGAGCAATCACAAGCGTGGGACCGGACTCAACACGAGTCAGCAATAGAGCCAGCGTCTGGACGGTTTTGCCGAGCCCCATGTCGTCCGCAAGAATTCCACCAACGCCCCATTGAGACAACCTGCACAACCAGCGAAAGCCCTCAAGCTGGTAATCTCGCAGTTCCGCATTCAGTCCCATCGGTGGTTCCTGAACCGTATCCTGAGCATCACGCAGACGCTTCAGACATTTTTCCCAGTGCTTGTCGGCTTCGATCTGAATCTTGGCCGCTTCCAGCACATTCACAATCGGAGCGGCTGAAGCATCCAACTGGAGTTTGCCGCGATTCTCCTGACTCACATCGGAAAGACGCTTCAGAGCATCTCGTAGTTCCGCAGCAACGGCCGCCCATTTGCCCGGCGAGATTTCCATCAGCCCGTTCATGGGGCGGCCATGCATTCCGGCCAGGATCTCCTTGAGAGAAATCTCCTGATCACCGATCTGACATGTTCCGCTGAGTCCAAACCAGTCTCGTTGGCGTGACACTTCAACACGCACGTTATTCGCGGTGAGTCGACCGATCACATCGAATCGACTGACTGAATCTTTATGCCACAGCACAGTCAGTTCAGCTCGCTCAACCGCCGAACCGGCATCAGTCAGCAAATCGCTGATCTCGTCACCATCCGTCATACGCCAGCTCCAGCGGCTCAGCGGGACGCCTCGATTGATCTGCAGTTCCACCACTATGTCCTGAGCACGTCGAACCTCGGCCGGGATGTCTCGCACAAACTGCACGGGTTCGCCATCGACCTTTTCGTGAATCCGCGCCAGCCCTTCTCCGGGAGCATGCAGCATCTGATTTCGATCTCGAAACTGAATCGAGACATCCAGCGCGCCGCTGCGGCGGAGTTGCAGCATCAGCACAGGCTGAGTTTCTGCGGGAACTTCTTTCCCCGCCACGGACTCCGGCAGACGTACCGCCATGCAGGCTCGCAACTGTTCCAGTTGCTGCAGCAGCACCGGCATCTTGTCTTTCGACACGACATCCTTCTGCTCCAGCAATTGGCGGCAAATCTCGAACGAATGCAACGGTCCTCGAAAGTAAACCGCTTCCTTCAGCGACGGGACGTAGACGAGGACGCCTCGGGAAACGTTCAAAACCTTGATGTCGCCAATCTTCCCCAACCGCGTGACATAGTCGCCGACACTTGTGGAAAGCTGCAGCCCCTGATCGGATTCGAGAACAAGGATCTCAAGCGGTACCATTCTGAGCGTACAAGGTTCCCGGTCGTAACAGAACAGATCAGTCTCCGCCAGGACTCGCAATCCTTCAGCCACTTCAATCGTGGGAGACTGCCAGCGTTCCTGCTTGACGAGGTCTGCTAATTGGTGGTCGATAGGTGACCAATTCGATCGAGCCGCTTTGAGGAAGGCTTCGATCGTGCTTTCCTTGCCTTTGGTCCAGCCGCCCTTTTTCTCCTGTTGGATA
>CAIXQV010000432.1 GCA_903921605.1 uncultured Planctomycetaceae bacterium
ATTCCCATGAATGTTCTGCAGCGATTTTTATTGCGCATTGAACAGTGCATCGAAAGAAATCGTGTTGCCGAGTGAATTTTGGATCCTTCAAGGATTGGGGGGGTCTGAATTCCTGTTGCGCCCAGGGCCTGTCCTCCTGTGAGTCCCAGTAGACACGTGCAACAATTCCGGAGTGTTTGCGACCTTGTCCAGCGGTATTCGGTACTTTACAGGGGCAGTTGAATGCAACGGCGGTCATTTCTTCAAACATCGACATTTGCTTCTCTGGCCTCATTAGCCATAACTGGCGGAGTGAAGGCGGCAGCCGGTATGAGTGCTTCAGATGGAGATCCGATTGATCGTCTCACGAATAATCTCAACCCACAGATTCAACATGCGCGTGATGTGGCTCTTTCAATACTGAAACCATCCGCAGCGGAGTTGGAACGAGGGCTGCGGCTGCATTCCGAGTCGATCGTTTTTGATTCTTACGGATTCTCACCGCGGGCGGCGATCAATGGAGATCTATTGGCGGCGGAGATCGAAGCAGGAGCATCAGGCCAGGAGATCGAGGATCTTCAGGAAGACATGACGATGACGCGTTATGTGACTGATGCAAGCGAGCAGCAGGAGTACCGAAATGCCTGGCAGGCTTCAGGAGTCACCTGCATTTTTCAGAACGCAGGGCAAGAATGTCAGTCTCCCTTGAGACTGATCAAGCGGTTGGCTCGATTCAGCTTTGCCACGGATCTTATGCGTGATTTTGTCTGCAAGGCCGCAGTCCCTGGCGATATTGAAACTGCAAAGGCTGCCGGGCGACATGCTCTGTATATGACCGGGAATGGTATCCCGCTGACGCAGGAATGGGACTCGAAAGAAGATGAGCTGGCGTATGTAAAAATCTTCTTTCAGCTTGGCATCCGCATGATGCACCTGACTTACCAGCGAAGAAACATGATTGGTGATGGGTGTGGCGAGACATCCAATGCTGGCCTCAGTGATTTTGGGCGATACGCGATTGCGGAAATGAACCGCATAGGTGTCATTCCGGACTGTGCTCATTCAGGATGGCAAACGAGTCTTGAAGCGGCAAAAGTCTCAACTCGACCGGTTGTTGCCAGCCATTCCACATGTTCGGCGATCCATTCCCACATCCGGAGCAAGCCTGACGAAGTAATTCAGGCGATCGTTGATTCAGGGGGATACATCGGGATTTGTTGCATCGCGAAGTTCCTGCGAGGCGCAGGCGATGTTTCTTCGTTACTGGATCATATTCAATACGTCACGAAGAAATTTGGCGTCGATCATGTGGCTATAGGAACCGACGTTGCGTATTCGTCTCAGAATTCTTCTTTGGAAGTTCGCAAGCTTCCGAAACGTTCTCGCTCGCGTGAGCCTTTTCGCTCACTGTGGCCAAAAGATGATTTTGCGGAGACTCCTGTAATGACTACGAGTCTCGCTTGGACGAACTGGCCATTGTTTACCGTGGGGCTTGTACAACGCGGTTACTCGGACGACGAGATCCGAAAGATCATTGGTGGCAATGTCATGCGAGTGGCCCGGGAGTCGTTAAAATGATCGCTTCGTCGGACACCAGAATCAGGCGGCCTTCAGGCCCTCGGGTTGTTGAAAGTGTGGTCGATATGTTGGGTCGTTAGTTCGATCAATCGTGTTTGGTGCTGAGCGATCTCCCGACAGAATCTGCTGACCGATTGCTTCGAGTCGCGACATTTCTAACTGCAACAAGTCTGCCCATGCACTGAGTTCTTCGCGGGGAGTCTCTTCAGGGATAACAAGTGGAGTTCCCGCGATCAGCACGATCCGGGAAAACGGTTTGGGAATGATCATATCCGTCCAGCCGCCACCGACGGACCAGAACCGATCTGCCAGTAATGCGCAGGGGACAGCAGGGCGTCCTGAGCGAGATGAAATGTAAATGATTCCTTCTTTCATCTGGCGTCGTGGTCCTCGCGGCCCATCGGGTGTCATCGCCAGATGGAGTTCCGGCAGGCTCAGAATCTCGCGAACCGCCTCGAGTCCACCTCGGCTGGTACTACCGCGAACCGGACGAATCCCTGCCATCATGACTGAGTCCGCAAGGTAACCACCGTCACGGTGTTGGCTGATAAGGCCAGCCAGGCTGTGTGTCTTTAATGAAAAAGCCGCGAGCACAATGTGGTCGTGCCACATGCTGAAAGTAAACCGCTGCTTCCCCATGGGATTGACGTAAGGAGTTCCTTCTGGCGCAACGCAGTGGTGTTCTACGCGTACGAGTAGAAACAGCAGTCGAAGACAAACTGTGGCTGTCCACGACAGAACCAGATTTAGCCATCGAGAGCGAATCTTCATGGGTCTCCACACCTCGGAAATGCGAAAACGGTGACAATAAGTCTCTTTGTGAGACTCCAGCCTTCAGCAGTAATTCGGATTTCTGCCAAGGTTTATGAGCGGCTAAGTCATCGAAAGAGGGGATCATCGTCTTCGGGAATACTCTGGCGGTGCGCCAAGAGCCCGGGGAGTCTAAACATTCGGTGAGTTCCTGTTGAGACCAATTCCGACGGCACACCTTAAACCCAGTGCGAGGCAAAATGCAGCACGTCCGGTGTGTCCTGAGACAAGTTCTTGACTCAGTTGGGAGCCTGTCAGGATGCTGCGGATTCCTGCATTCTGCACTTGGCATCATCGGAAAGGCGGTTAATATCCATTGCGACGTTGGCCTTATGAACAGTAGCGGACGCCG
>CAIXQV010000433.1 GCA_903921605.1 uncultured Planctomycetaceae bacterium
AGTAAAATGATCCAGACCTGACGCTGTGAATCGCTCTAAAAAGTCGACAGCAAAAAACCGTTCTCCGGGAGCGATTCAGAACGACATGGAGACTATCAGCGGCTGGAAGCCGTAGCTAGTGAAGTGCGAAACCAAATCGACGGGCGTATGAAATCCTGCGAGCAGATGGTCGCGGCAAACTCGGAGAAGCTTAAAGCAAAAATCACAGCGATGCATCAACGACTGCCTGGCTGGACTTTGGCAGCGAATGAGACTGCTCGTAAGTGGCCGGGGAAAACATTTTGGTCCTGAGTTCCGTTGCGATTACCATCGGTTGGGTGGAGGTCACATGCTGCGATTTTCTTGCGGCGATCTCCAGCAGTCGCGTCGATCGCGGTCATTCTTATTATCACTCTCGGGCTGATTCGCATTGGCTGGGCTCACGTTACGTGATCCAAATCTCCTCAATGACGTCAACGTTTGCCCTCATTCTCAGCGTTGTTGGGATAGCAATGATTTCTCTGGGAATCACCCACGCCCGATCTCTCAGGCGGTAGTGCATGGATATATCGCGTCAGGAAGCTATGTGTTTGTGCGAAGTCGAGAGCCCGGTCAAAGCCCCAATGCCCCGTGACTCCGGGCCTTTATCTCGTTCTGATTCGCTCAGGACGTTTCCGTTTTTCAATTGTCTCAAATGCCGTTCGAACAGGGTTGGTTCCACACCACTTTAGCCCCGGTGTCGAATTTATTTCGACCCCGGGGGTTTTTATTGGCCCAACAAAGCGCAGCCGGGATCACCAGAGGCTGAGCCCCTGCCCTCTTTGTTTCGTTTTCTTGCCTCGCCGAACACGCTACTCGTGCATTGGCTGGCGTTGAATAGTCTAGCCACGCTGGGGCGACTTGACGGCTGATGCATCAACACGCACGAATGCGAATTCGTTGCACCCGTGACCTATTGATGTGGATAGCTCCTCAAGCAGGAAGCCGCGATCACGAACGAAACGGAAAACTTCCTCTGGCCGTGCAACCTCAAATGGCCATCCTCCGACCCAGTCGATCAGATCATACCATCCATGCATCCCTCGAGATTGAGATTCTCGAGCCCAGTTCAGCATCGGTACTATCGGGTTTCGCAGTGTTACCAATCGCAGTAAACATGCCACCAGGGTTACCACGAATCGTTTGCTGAATTCAGCGACACCGATGGCCAGAACATACAAGGGACGCAGCACAGCAGGGAGTCGGTTGTAAATACGCTTGACCGCTCGCCATGCACGGGACACGTACAGTTGGTCGTTATAGATGGCCAAAACAAACGTTCCTCCGTCCTTCAATCGAGTTGTCAGATTTTCAATCGCACTCCACATGTGACCAGTGTGGTGAGCAACGCCCCAGCAGTACACGATATCGAACTCGCCGAGCGTGTTCAGAAATGCCTTATCAAGCAATGAACCGTGCAGGATTCGCCATTCAGTTTCACCGGCCGCCCCGTACCGACGTTTCAGTTCCTGCGTACATGCCACTGAGTCAGAATCGACATCGAATGAAGTTACGGTGGCCCCAAGGCGAAAAGCAGCGAGGCTGAATAATCCACTCCCGCTCCCGGCATCCAGAAAATGACAACCCTTGAGATGGTCTCGGTTAGTCAGACGCCGCAACGAATCTTCGGCGACTTGAATGCGTTTCTCATTCAGGGTTTTCAGAAACTGTCCCCAGTTCTTTCCAAACGCAAACGGGGCATCCTTGGGACTGAGTTTTTCTTTATTGTCCATGATGTCTGTCCCGCGCCTTCCGGTCCATGAAATTAAATCAGGGCCATTGATTGGGTAGCTTCCTGGTGTTTCTTAAAGCAACACTATCCTCTGGATGGCCTTCAGTTTAGTTGATTCCCAAACAGCAAACAGGTTGTGTTCAGGGCGAGCTTCAGAACCTTAGGATTAGTCTCGAGGTAACTTCCGGATCGCGTCAATAGAAGACTCAGCCCGTGTCACAAGCGCATATGCAGGCACTACAGTCTTGGATACCCTTCTGGCCGCGATTACAGGGCCGGGCAGGAAGCTCGACCAGTCTTCGGAACGCCCTCGTCTTTGAAATGCCAACGAAAAAAGCCCACCGATAAATCGGTGGGCTTTTTTGACTGACCCCAAGGGGATTTGAACCCCTGTTACCGGAATGAAAATCCGATGTCCTAGACCTAACTAGACGATGGGGCCGGATTAACGACCTGTTCAGAGCGGAAAGATAGCGACCTACCTTGCGGCAAATCAAATCAGTAAGCCGTTGAGTCGCAGGATTCTTCGGAACGATCTGAAGCCAACTTCAGTTTTTCGCCCAGAATTGCCTCCAACACCTCCTGGCGATGGACGGTGACATCGCGTGGCGCTTCAATTCCGATCCTGACTTTGTCCCCTCTGACCTCAACCACAGTCACTACGACATTGTCGTTGATGACAATGCTTTCGTTCTTCTTCCTTGATAAAACCAGCATGGAAACCTCCAGACATCCTGCAAATACTCCCCGCGACCGTGTCGAACAAGTAGATTGCGCCATCTGCATGCTAGACGTGCCCAATGACATCGTCAACATGCGATCCGGCAATTCCTGCCGGAAGTGGACCGGAGTTCGCTATGAAATGAAAAAGGTGCCCGTTTCACGCGGAAACGGCACCTTTTGATGAAACCCTCAGCGTCACCGAGCAGGAAATAAGCTTCCGGCCAGTGAATCTCCCCAGAAAATGGGAAAGTTAGATGAGTTCTTTCAGCTTCTTCAGAGCACGAACCTTGACGACCTTCTTGGCTGGCTTTGCAGCAATCTTGATCTCTTCGCCAGTCGCAGGGTTGCGGCCGGTGCGTTCCTTGGTCGCTGGGCGGGTATGTACGTAGATCTTCAGGAGACCTGGAAGGTTGAACACACCTGGGCCCTTGGAAACGTTAGATGCAATGAGGCCTTCCAGAGCTTCCAACACAGCCCCAACTTCCTTGCGGCTCTGTCCGGTGGCGTCTGCCAGGGCATTCAGAATGTCGGTCTTTGACAGAGGCTTATCAGACTTTTTAGCCATCGGGAATTCTCTCCTTTAATTCAATTTCAGAACGGGAACAAACTGGTCAAAAAGAGGGGATGTCTTCGGAGACACGAAAAACCCTCGTGTTTTTGCAGGAAGTAGAGTTCTGATCTTCAGAGGTGTCAATGGATTGCAGCCGTTAAAATCTCGATTTCCTTGAGTTTTGCTGGGATTTTTCGCATCTTTGCCTGACCTCCCGAAAATCTGACGGACTCCTCTGTTCACTCCGGGATTTCGAGGAAGTTCCGGTTACGATTCCGGGATTCCATTCGATCTGCATTCTGGAACAGGCACTGCCCTTATGTCGTTGAGAGTCATCTCCGGACAATACCGTCGTCGGCTGCTGAGGACTCCTTCAGATGATTCTACTCGCCCATACACCGACCGCGTGCGGCAGATGGTGTTTGACCGGCTGAATCACCTAATTCCCAATGCCCGCGTCGCCGATGTGTTCTCCGGCGTCGGGACGATGGGAATCGAGTCGCTTAGTCGTGGGGCTAAGTCCTGCGTCTTTTACGAGGCCGGCCCTGAGATTCACGAACTACTTCTGTCCAACATCAAGACGATCGCTCCCGAGGCTCGAACAATTTGTTGGAAGACCGATGTTCGACGAACCTCCTTCCGGCCTAAAGGCGGTGACGACTGCCTGCCTTACACAATAATCTTCTTTGATCCGCCGTATCGAACGGCCGATGAGATTGCCCCCGGAAAGCCCCTGTGGGCAAGTCTGAAGCGACTAGCTCGCGACACGATTTCCAGTGCAGACTGCATTCTGGTTCTGCGTACACCCGAGCACTTCGAAACGCCAGAGTTGTCCCAATGGCAGGTTCATGACTGCTGGGAAATCTCTTCCATGATGATCTGGATTATGACTAAACCCGGGGCATTCACGGAAGATGGCGAAGTGGCCATCAGTGACGAGTCTGCGGAGGATTCAGCAGAAGCGGGCGATGAAGAAGACGATGAGGCTGGTGCCGACGAGTAATTCAGGAGGTCATGCTGCTTCAGTTGGTCTGTGTTTACGGCATGAACTGTGATCCAACTTGCTGCGAATGCGAACCTGGCGATGCTCCGTTTAGCGTCGCCGCAGCCCGGTATCGCCGCAGCCTTTGACGTCTGGTGCCCTTGAAAACATCAGTTCTCGCGACGATCCTTGCGTGATACCCAGGGCATTTCCAATTGCTTCAGATTCTTCGTCATGAAGTCAGTAATGTCCTTGTTCGCCTCGTCCACTTTGGCCTCCAGAAAACGCTCTGCTCTGATGTTTCCGGGAGCAATCACAAGCTTTCGGAATTCTCCATAAGCAGCATCTTTTGGATCAACCGCCTTGAAGAATTTCTCGGCATTCTTTAAGTCGTCCTTGTTGTCCTTCGCTGCGATGATGTACACCGCAATCGGCAGTGGCTTGATCGCCTTCAGAATCACTGTTGAGTTGATGCCTTTCACTGTCGTTGCCGGGCTGTAGCAAATCAACGCGCGAACATCCTGGCCACGCGGAGTGCTTGTTGCCAGTGTGGGGCCGTCCGGGTAAGGCTTCTTGTCCCAGTCAGCCACAGCAAACGCCGCCGCGACCATCGAACTGGAGCCCATCGAAACAATTCCCAGTTTGCGAACGTTCAGTTTCTCTGCCGTATGCTCGGCCAGCAGGAAGGCCTTAATAACTTCCATGTCGGCGGCCACCATTAACGGGTAGTCATCAGCGTTCATTTTCAGAACGGAAGATTCTTTTCCTTCGGCAGCAGGCGGAATACTCTCGCCGTGTTTTCGCAGGTCTGCAGTGATAACTGCAAAACCGCTTTTTTGAAGGGCCAGGGCGGTTGATTGCCAGATCAGCCGGTTGCGAGCGTCAACCTTGTCCGAACCCTCGGTGCTTGTCAGCAGAATGATCACGGGCGATTCTTTGCCCGATTGAGATTCGAAATACGTGGTGGCAATTGGCCAGCCTGCGGCATTCAGGGGTACGACGGTCCCGGCGTCGCTGCTGCCGGCGGCTGCGGATTTCTTGCCTTTTTCCGCGGTGGGTGCACCTTTCTGAGGTACTGCGGCCTTGGACTGAGCCGCACTCTTCTGCTGCGCCAGGCATGGCTGAACCAAAGTTGAGCCTAACACAAATGCAGACAACACGAATGCGGAAGTTCGCAACGCAAACATTATTCAGCTCCGAAAAGCAGGGTGGTCACGATCGGCAGATTCAGATTTCAATAACGACTGCCCTGATTTTCGAACAACTTACTCGATGGTCAAGCCTGAAGCGTCGTTCCCTGAGAAATACATCAAACGCTCACGTGTGTTCGAACTCACACGGAGCTCGGAAAACGCAGGATAAAGTGAATGTGCAGGAAAGCCAGCTTTTGGACTCAGGCCTTTGTGTTCTGGCTACTGGCTTTTCGCCAGCAAAGTCAACCCCTATCATCCGGCTTGTGCAGTCTCGCCATTCGAATACGGATCGACTCCGATTTTGAATTGCGCCGGGTCCGGGCACGACCAAACAGGAGATTTTCGCTGAAACAGCTTATGATGTTTCGCGAGTCATCTCGCCGGACGCTGGCCGTGGCGAGTCCAGGAAAATAAAGACGTACGTTTGCTTAAGAAGGTTGATTGCGATGGGTCTGTTTGCGGGCAAGAAGGGCATTGTTCTGGGGATCGCCAACGAGCGATCGATTGCGTGGGCCATTACCGAGTACCTGCATCGCGAAGGTGCGGAAATGGGATTTACGCACCTGCCGGACTCCGGCGATCGCCCGAAAAATCACAACAAGGTTGCCAAGCTCGTTGATCCAATCGGTTCGAAATTTCTGATGCCAATGGATGTTTGCAACGACGAACATATCGACGCCGTCATCCTGAAGGCCGTCGAAACGTTTGGGAAACTGGACTTTATTCTGCACAGCATTGCGTTTGCTCCACCGGCGGACCTGACTGGTCCAACCTGGGCCTGCAGTCGAGGCGGTTTTAAGACGGCGATGGAAATCAGCGCGTACAGCTTGCTCGCTGTTGCCGGTGCCGCGAAGAAGCGAGACGCTCTCAGCAGTGACTCCAGCATCCTGACTCTTTCTTACTTCGGTGGCGAAGAAGTTGTTCCAGGCTACAACCTGATGGGAATCTGCAAAGCCGCTCTTGAATGCAGCGTGCGTTACCTGGCCAGCGAACTGGGGCCTGCGGGAACTCGCGTCAACGCGATCAGCGCTGGTCCGTTGCGAACCGTCAGCTCCAGCGGAGTTGGTGACTTCGACAAAATGCAGATTGTAAATGCTTCGATTTCTCCTCTGCGTCGAAATCTTGATGCCGAAGAAGTTGGCAGCATGGGCATGGTGATGCTTAGCAAGCTGTCCAGCGGCATGACTGGCGAAGTGGTCCACGTGGATTGTGGCTTTAATATCATGGGGGCACCTCCCGCAGATTTCCTTGAAACGGCAGCAGCAGCAGCCCGCTGAAGTCAGCTTCCAATTTCGTTATCCGACCACCGGAATCGCCACAACGCGAGACCATTGACCCCGGTGGGAGACGACTGCGAACATAGTGAGTGAAATGTTAAATCTTCGAAAGCGAATCGGGATTGCGGTGGTGGAATCGGCCGGTCGAATTCTGGTCGGGCTAAGACCGGTCGGCGTTCCACTGTCAGGCCTTTCGGAATTCCCGGGAGGAAAATGCGAAGCCGATGAGACACCTCGCTCCTGTGCCGTTCGTGAATGTCGTGAAGAAACCGGCTTGTTGATTGTTCCGCGAGAACATTTGGCAACCATTGAGCACACTTACGCACACGGCGATGTGGAGCTGCATTTCTGGCGTTGCGGCCTGAGTCCCGGATTGCCGGATCAGGCCCCGGCGACCTCTCCGTTTCGCTGGGTTACTTTTGAGGAGCTGGCGACTCTTGAGTTCCCGGAGGCCAATAAGACGGTTCTTGTGCAGTTACTCAGCGAATAGCTTGAGCAGTCGAATTGCGAGGTAAGACGGGGCGGTAGCAAGAAAACGGGAGATTATCGCTCTCCGGAATTCGCCACAGCTCACAGAGCACTGACGCCGTTTTTGGGAAGCTTTCTGGTCATTTCTGGCACTAGGTAAACCAGTTCTTCATATCCCCGACTTATGCTGCTGGCGGGAATTATTTCATCCGCTGGCAATCAATGCGTGGCAGTACTAGAGTGCTACGTTGTTACTCATCAAGAGTCATTCCGAGTGAATTACAGGCAGACTATGCTCCTGGCTTCTGAGGCATCGCACGCCGACGGCATCCCCCCGTTGGCCTCACCGACCGCAATTCCCAAATTTGAACGGCATGATGAATTCTTTTTGTCGCTCAAGCGGAGGGTCGATCAGTACTTTCAAAGTACCCAACAGTCACCCCGAGACTGTTGGCAAATGTACGTCAAGACCGCGGTAATCCTGAGCTGGTTTGCGGCTTCTTATGCGTTCCTGGTTGTGGGGCCCGTTTCCTGGTGGACCGTCGCACCGGCGTGTGCTTCATTGGGCTTGGCGATGTCGGCCATTGGCTTCAGTATCCAGCATGACGGTAGCCACCGAGGATACTCACGATTTTCCATCATCAACCGAATGGCCGCGTGGTCGTTGGATATGCTGGGTGGTAGTTCCTACTACTGGGCTCGAAAACATAACGTCATTCATCACACATATCCCAACATCACGGGACATGATGATGACATCGAGCTTGGAATTCTGGGCCGCTTGTCGCCTCATCAGCAGTACCTGAGCTTTCATCGCCTGCAGCATTTCTATCTCTGGTTTTTGTATGGCTTCATCGCCATCAAATGGCAGTTCTACGATGACTTTCGTGATCTCCTGCGTGGTCGGATCGGAGTTCACTCGGTCGTGCGCCCCAAAGGGCAGGAACTAGCGATTTTCCTCATTGGAAAAGTGTTCTTTATCGTGATGGGTTTTGTCGTCCCGATGATGCTGCATCCCTGGTGGCAGGTTCTGGCCGTGTATATGGGTGTTTCGTTCTTTCAGGGTGTTATGCTCAGCATTGTTTTTCAGATGGCTCACTGCGTTGAGGAAGCCGCCTTCCCGATGCCGGAATCCGATACGGGTCGAATGGCATCGTCGTTCGCAATCCATCAGATTGAAACAACTGTGGACTTCGCTCCGAACAACCTTCTGTTGTCATGGTTTGTGGGAGGTCTGAATTACCAGATTGAGCACCATCTGTTTCC
>CAIXQV010000434.1 GCA_903921605.1 uncultured Planctomycetaceae bacterium
GTATGTCGTGCGCAGCGGACTCAGAAACAGCTTCAACGAAGTCGATCAGACCGCCATGTCGGCAAACATGACCTGGACCACCGAGAATGTGACATGGACGTCAATTACTGGTTGGCGCGACCTCGATCATGATTTCCGGATAGATTTTTCCGATGATCCGGTGCCACAGTTTGTGATCGATCAAACAGGCAGCCACAAGCAGTTCAGTCAGGAAATACAAGGCTCGGGTAGCGTCGCCAATGTCGACTGGGTCATCGGCGCTTTCTATATGGATGAGAAGAATGACAACGTGAGACGGGACGAACTGTTCCTGTTTGGTGGGTTCATTGATGCTGATCTGGTTGCGACCTTCGAGAACGACACTGAGACCACAGCGCTGTTTGGCCAGGGGTCCTGGCATGTGAACGATAAACTGTCCCTCACCCTCGGCGGCCGCTGGACCAAGGAGGAGAAAACCATTGACTGGGTCGAGTCGGTTGATATTGGCGGCGGCGTCTTGTTCCCGCTCCAGGGCAATGGCGATCTCGAAGCACTTGGCACCGATACCAGTCCCACGTTCGACCAGTTCACCCCGCATGTTGGAATCAATTTTCAAATCAGCGATTCCCATTTGATTTACGCCACCTACACGGAGGGCTTCAAATCCGGTGGCTGGAATACGCGCGCTACTGCCGCTGCCGATATGAATCTGATCGACTCGGAAACTGCGAAGGCCTATGAGGTCGGATTCAAGTCCGAGTTCATGAATAATCGAGTCAGACTGAACGGTGCGGCTTTTATAAACACGTATGAGGATTTCATCATCACGGCGATTAACCCCGCGACGGGTGGTTTCGTTACCCCTAACGCTGGCGAGGCAGAAATTTCAGGGCTTGAACTTGAGCTCAACGCGAGGGCGACAGAACACCTTAGCGTGTACGCAAATATTGGCACTATGTCGAACAAGTACAAGGAGCTGTCGTCGCAGATTACGTTTGACATAGATAACGAGGTCAAGCGGACGCCCAAGTTTTCGGGCCAAATCGGATTCGACTATCGCGTGCCCGTTAGCGGAAGTGGTGCCATTGTCCTGTCGGCGGATTACAGTCATCAGGACGAGTTTTTCGTCGGCGCCGACAATGATCCGCTGGAGTTGGCCCCGGAAACTGATCTGGTCTTCGCGGCGGTTTCCTACGAAGGTGGAGATGGGCGCTGGATGCTGACGGCGGCGTGCTCTAATTGCACTGACGAGGAGTACTTCACCAGCACACTCAACTTCGGCGCTCTCGGCTTCGCAACGCAGTACCCGGGCGACAGGCGGGTGTACAGCCTGACGCTAAAACTGTCTACCAAGTAGCCAAGTCGAATTTCCGGAGGCTCACCTGAACCGGACCTGGCTCTGATCGAGTCGTCCGGTTCCAGGTTCCAGCGGCAATGGAAGAAAAGAAAAAATATCCACGGCTGTTCTCTCCCCTAGAGATCGGTTCCGTGCGTCTGAAGAACCGGCTCGTACACGCGGCAATCACGACTGGCTTCACGACCGATGGCACCATCTCCACCGCGCTTCTTAACTATTGCGCCAGTCGAGCCCGTGGTGGGGCGGCCGCGATCATTCTCGAGCCGTCCAATATGCACCGGGGACAGACCGATGCGAGGCGGCCCCATGTATTCGGTGGCCACAATCAGGAGTCTCTCAAGCGTCTTGTCGACGTGGTGGAGCAGGACGATTGTCGATTGTTGGCACAGGTTCAGGATTCGGGTCGGGGACGGCGAGAGATGGGCCGTAACGACGCTGCGATCGGCGCATCGCCGTTACCCGACGATCTCAGCTGGACCGTTCCACATGCCTTGGCGGCAGAGGAGATCCGCCAGCTGGTGCAGGATTTCGCGATTTCATGTGGTCTGTTGCGTGCTGCTGGTTTTGCCGGGGTCGAGATATCCGCTGGACACGGCCACCTATTCCACCAGTTCCTGTCATCGTGGTCGAATCACCGGGACGA
>CAIXQV010000435.1 GCA_903921605.1 uncultured Planctomycetaceae bacterium
ATCCGGGGGAGCGTCACGTTTGGAGCGTCGGTCAAGTTCTTGCTCTTGAGGGTATCCGCGTCACTCTGGCTGGAGTGAAGACTCGAGACCCGGCTCGCCAGGCTGTCGATGCAGCGAAGGGTGAGGTGTCAAGCCCGGGGGACGGCGGCAAAACCAGTCGGTTAGTTCCGTCGACGCCCAGTGATGCCTCCGCAATCGCAAGCAGCACTCCCCGCTCCCGCCGCCAGGTAGCAGTGATAATAATGTGCGGCTTCGTAATGACCGCGATGCTGATGGGAAGTCGTACCGTCTCAAATGCTCATGAGAAGAAGAAATTTGATGATTGCCTTTCAAAGATCCAGGCCGCGATCGATACCAATCATGGCCACGCGGAGATCCACAGCAGGCTGTCGTCGCTGGTTGAACTGATCGAGTCGGTAGACGGTGGAACAGCGAACCAGCAGATGTCCGTTCGTCCGGACGCCAGAGTCCTTGCTTTCTGTCGGCGCCTTGCAGAAACGAGTGATGATCGAGTGACCAATGAAGAACGGCATTTGGCGAAACGATTCGTCGCATTGCTGAACCGTCGAGAGGAAGTACTGTCGGCCGAGCAGGTTCGGTCACTCGAACAATGTCTCCATCAATTATTTGAAATGCGGGAAAAACACCGCGAGTCTGCAGGCGTTCACTCACGAATGACAACGCTGGCTGAAGTTGTCTATCGTTACAAGAGCGCGAGCCCCCAAAACAAAGACGTACTGGCAATACAGAAGCGTGATGCCATCACGTTCTGCCGAAGCCTGGCAGAAGCCAACGCCAGGGAAGTTACTGAATCCGAGCGTCAACTGGCAAAGAGTTTGACATCTCTTCTTGAAGGAGGTGTGTAAGATGCTAACCTCACGCGACCGACTCAGCCTTGTGGTGCCCCACTTTTTCAGGAAAATCCTCGTGGATTTGCCAACCTCCGATTTAGATCTTTTGGACGTGGTCGACAACCTATGGAAAGAAGGACGTAGTCCTGACCTGAAGTTGATGCTGGACAGCGTTGCCGAGAATGACCCGGATCAAGTGATCCCCGATTTGATTATGACGGACATGGAGTGGCGGTGGAAAAGTGGCCGGTCTGAGCTGTTTCGTGATCTACGTGATTACGAAGTAATGCTGCGTAAACCGTTGACTGATAGGCAACGTGCCAAGGTGTTGTGCCGTGAATTTGGTATCAGAAACCGCTGGGGCGACTGCATTTGTCGACAGCAGCTTTGCAGCAGACATCCGGAACTCATGGAGCTCTTCATTAAACACGTGGCAAAGGAGATTTCCGACATCGCTGAATGGCCGGAAATCAGTCTGCTGCAGCAGGGAACTCCGATCGCCGCCACTTCACTTGACCGTCTGGTGACCGCAGGAAGACAAGCGTCACTCGCTCAGACTCCATGGAGTCTCACGTCGTTCGAATTCTTTCATCACATCGTCCTGTGCGAAATGCAGAGTCCTATGCTAAGCAGGGAGCAACTGGAATTCCGTTACTTGCCAGGACAGACGATCTCGATTCGAAATACCAGCAGATCCCGTGCGATAGCAATTCGCAGCAATAAGGTCGTCATCGACGCCGGGCAGTCCCATCAATGCAGCATTGAAAAGCCCGTTCGGATTCACCTCATTGGAGAATTCGACATTCTGATCAAGCGATAACGCAGATTTTGAGCGGCTGTGGTCACGATGGGCGGTTGCAAAGTGTCAGGGAAGAGTTGAGAATTCCGAGAACCTGGGTGCCCCGTAAGAAGATCGAGTGGGTTACCGGGAGTCCGCCTCGGAGTACTCTGAATG
>CAIXQV010000436.1 GCA_903921605.1 uncultured Planctomycetaceae bacterium
CGCTCCGCCGACGGGAATTTCACCCCACCACTTTCCGCGAGGAATCCAAACCCATGCGAACCCTGTTACTCACCGCGATTGCTGCCCTGATCATCGGCAGCACTTCATTACACGCCGCTGAACCCATGAAGGCCCTGATCGTTGACGGGCAGAACAATCATGGCGTTTGGCCGACAACCACAAAGATGATGAAAGCGTATCTCGAACAAACCAAACTCTTCACTGTCGACGTCGCAACCGCCGCACCCCAAGGAACCGATCCCAACTTCAAGCCGGACTTCAGCAAGTACTCGGTTGTCATCAGCAACTTCGGTCACGGTGCTGCTCCGTGGCCTGAGGAAACTCAGAAGGCCTTCGAAACCTTTGTCAGCAATGGTGGCGGTTTCGTCGTTGTGCATGCCGCCGATAATTCATTCCCGGAATGGCCTGCGTATAACGAAATGATCGGACTCGGCGGCTGGGGTGGTCGAACAGAAAAAGACGGACCGTACGTCTACGTCAACGCTGAAGGCAAAGTTGTTCGAGATGAAACGCCCGGCAACGGCGGCAACCATGGAGCTCAATGGGAGTTTCCCGTTGTCATTCGCGATCGCGAGCATCCAATCGTAAAAGGCATGCCTGTCGAATGGATGCACGCCAAGGATGAACTCTACGACAAACTTCGCGGCCCGGCGAAAAACATGCAGGTTCTGGCCACCGCGGAATCACAAGTCACCGGTCGTCATGAGCCGATGATCTTTACGATCAGTTATGGCAAAGGTCGAGTCTTCCATACTCCGATGGGGCATGCGGAATACTCGCAGGAATGCGTCGGCTTCATCACAACTCTGCAACGCGGCACCGAATGGGCGGCCACCGGCAAAGTGACACTGCCGATTCCCGAAGATTTTCCCAAGGCCGACAAGCTCAGCAGTCGCAAATTTGCGGAGTAGGCTCATAGCCTCTGACAGGACCGGGACTGGCTCCCGAGCAAACCAGAGAAAACGTGTCGAAAGAGGTTACTCGAAGATGCGTGTCCCGGTTTTGTCAGAATCCATCTACTGCTTTGCCACCGCTAAGGAGTAGGGTTAGCGATATTAGTCGGAATGCGTTAGCGTCCGGTTTTGAATTTCTTCGCAAGACAGTGACATGCAACGCGATGACCAAGGCCTGTTTGAGACGCTGATTGGCGACGGATGTTCGCTGATCACATTCTGCGGACTGTGTCTTGGACTGGCCGGTGTCTTCGCTACGTTTCAATCGGCGACCGGCCATTTTCTGC
The DNA here is from genome assembly GCA_903921605.1 of uncultured Planctomycetaceae bacterium. The sequence continues at coordinate 1,262 of CAIXQV010000436.1, forward strand.
CTCACGATGTCGCCTATCTGCAGATGCAACCCGAAGAGCTGTGCGGGATCAATGAATGCCGGATCGTGCATTTCATGATTCATGATCGCATCAGCTTTGGAGGTTCTCTGATTGCCATTGCGGCCCTCTATGTTTGGATGGCTGCATTTCCTTTGCGAGATGGCGAACAATGGGCGTGGTGGACTCTGACAACCAGTGGCATCACTGGCTTTGGGAGTTTCCTGACCTATCTGGGCTACGGATATCTGGACACCTGGCACGGCGCCGCCACACTGGTACTGCTGCCATGTTTTCTGTGGGGTCTCTGGAAGTTGCGTCCAAAACCTGCCGTTGTACCAAACACAAAATGGATTGCGATTCTTGCTCCATCGGTACCAATCGAATGGAAAACAACTGCAGGCATTGGCCGACTTCTTTTGCTCTGTGTTGCGGCTGGCATGATCGGAGCTGGCCTGACGATTCAGTTGATTGGCATGACAAGCGTCTTCGTTCCGACGGACCTGACGTTCATGGGAATGAATCGCGAGGATTTGCACGCGATTAATCCTCGGCTCATTCCACTGATTGCTCATGATCGAGCAGGATTCGGAGGCGCCGTCATGACGGCCGGGCTGTTGACTCTGGCATGCGTCTGGTTCGGTCGACCTTCCAGATCTCTTTGGCAGACGTTGTGTCTTGGCGGATTTGCAGGCTGGAGCACTGCCGTGCTGGTTCATCCCGCGATCGGCTACAACGACACCTGGCATCTGGCCCCTGCCGTTGGCGGAGTCGCACTGTTCCTTGTGGGCATGTATCTGACTAGACCACGAGCAAGCCATTGACGTAAAGCGATTACACAACCCGAAACGTCAGTGAGGGAATGCGTTACAAGCGACAAGCACTATGGCACGGGTCCCTCGCTCACGCTTCGGGTTGTGATATTCCAATCCTTTTGAGTTCTGTCTTTACACGCCATTTCGACTCCCGGCTAACCACTTATGCCCTGGCTGCAAAACTACGACCCATTGAACTCCCAGTTTCTCTCGACACTCGTCGCAGCACTTCCGATCGTCGTGCTGCTGGGACTGCTGGGTTCTGGACGAGTCTCCGCGCATATGGCGGCTGCAGCAGGATTGGTCACGGCGATGCTGGCTGCCGTTTTTGTGTTCCATATGCCCGTGAGTGCCGCAATGGCTTCGGCCGTTGACGGAGCAGGCTACGGGCTGTTTCCGATCGGATGGATCGTCGTCATGGCCATCTTTCTCTACGCGCTGACTGTGGAAACCGGACAGTTTGATGTCGTGAAGAGATCCGTCGCCTCGTTGTCGCCTGACCGCCGCATTCAGGCACTCCTGATTGCGTTCAGCTTCGGAGCATTCGTCGAAGGAGCAGCCGGGTTTGGAACTCCTGTCGCGATTTCTTCAGCGCTGCTGATCGGTGCCGGGTTCCGTCCGCTGCAGGCGGCCGGGATGGCTCTGATTGCGAATACCGCCCCCGTGGCTTTCGGTGCATTGGGAACTCCCATCAAAGTGCTGGCCGATACCGCCGGCATTGATGAGATGCTGATCAGCAAAATGGCCGGCCGCCAGTTGCCGTTCTTTTCGATGCTGGTGCCCGCATGGATGGTCTGTACCATGTCCGGCCTGCGAGGTCTTGTCGGAGTCTGGCCCGCAGTTCTCGTCTGCGGTGGCAGTTTTGCCGCTGTGCAGTTCTATACGGCCAATTGTCTGGGATCGACACTGGTCGATGTTGCCGCCGGTCTGGCATCGCTCATTGCTTTAACGCTCTTTGTCAAAGTGTGGCAACCAAAGACGATTTGGCAGTTTGCAGACGAGTTGGAAACGACAACGGCTTCCACCGCGATCGAGCAGACAGAAGTTGTTGAAAAGCAAACAACCGCCGTCGACAGTACAAGAGATATCATCTCCGCATGGATCCCGTGGGTCCTGTTATCAGTCTGTGTGTTCGCCTGGGGTCTGAAAGATGTGAAGACGTACTTCGACGCTCACACGATGATTAAGTTTGAAGTTCCTGGTCTGCATCATCAGGTCCAGCGCAACAAAGACGTGTCCACCGACAGCAAACCAGAAGCGGCGGAGTTTAAAATCAACTGGCTGTCTGCAACGGGAACATCGATCTTCTTTGCCTCGGTCCTGTCAGCCGTCTGGATGGGAGTGAGGCCTGCCGAATTC
>CAIXQV010000437.1 GCA_903921605.1 uncultured Planctomycetaceae bacterium
GAAAGTTCATCAATTTCTTCCTTCCCACCGATCAAATGATCCCGTGGGCGGTAATCACGACAGGCATGGCGTTGATCCTTGCAATTGCGAAACAGTTCACAATTGCTGGTATCGTTCTTTCCGGTGCCGTTTCGGCCGCCGCAGTACTGGTTTCATTTCGTGTCGTTACCTATTTAATCGAGATCGCTGCAGACATAGCCGACGATATAGGTGCCATTCGCAACAAGCTGGAGAACATCGGCCGGACATTCCCCGATGCGGGGCCCCCCGACGAGTAGGGCAACACGACCGTTCCGCCATCATGGCTGTTGCCTCGAGCCAGACGACTGGTGGAGGACGCCGGATGAGCAACGTCGATTGCGTGCGAACCGACATCGCGAGGAGGGGTGAGTGACGTCGACTATCTCCACATGGGATTTTCTCGTGAGCCTCGGATTCGTCGTCGATGCAGACGAAGACGTAGCTTCCGAAGACAAGCCAGGGCTGTTGCTACTCGTTCGGTAAGTTCAAGTTCACTGCCAGCCATTTCATAGCCGTACGCTTCAAGGCGACGCTGACTATTCCGAAGTCTTGAGAGTTGTCCAGTCGGCGAACGGATACGGGACTTTTTTGTCGGCACGGTACTCGTGCACGGTCATCCATGAGAATCCTTTGGCAGATTTATCTGCAGGATCGGGCTCCGGAAGAGGGACACCATCGGCTTCGATCCAAGCGGTTCGAACGATCGGAACTCGCTTGCTGGCCTTGGGAACGAGGTCATAGTCGGTCCCTCTGGTCTGGAGAAACCACGTGTTGTCGCGAAAGCCGCCCATCAGCCGTGCTGTGGCCAGACGTGTGAGATCTGATCGCTCCATGTCATTCAGCGAAGGAGCCTTTTTGATTTCCGCTACGAGCTTTTGTGTCTCTGAAACATCAAAGCTGACCCAGCCATACGGTGCGATGAACGCTTCGAGCTTGCAATGCGAAGGAGAGTTCTTCGGAAAGGCATTGATGCCATACGTGACACGTGTTGGAACACCCAGTTCGCGGCCGAGTGAGGCACAGAAACTGTGATAGTCGCTGCAATGACCGCGACGTTTGGTCAAGACGTGTTCGGAGTTGGCCTTCAGGGAAGCATCATGGTGATCGTATGCCACATTGCTTTGAACCCAGTCCATCACGCCGCCGAAGTCCTGAAACGGATCCGTTCTCTGCGGCACAATCTCATTCAGGACTGTTTCGAATCGCTTATCCAGAATGACCGATTGCGAGTCTCCCTGTTGGTACTTCGCGAAACCTTTCGGCCATTGCGAGACAGTCTGCACTTTTGTCGAATCGATTTTCCAGTTGAGTTGCCAAACTTTGATCTTGAACTGGTGCCGAATGACTTGTGCTCCCTGTGGCGACTTGAACTCGAAGTAGGCGAACTTATTTCCGTAGACCGGTTCCGCAGCAATCACAGGCTCGACGGTCATAGGAAAGCTGGATAGCGAACCTTCTGTGACTTCCTGTGAGTCATCAGTGGTCGGCATCGGCAGCCAGATCTGAAGCTTTTGAGCTTTGTACGGTGGCGTCACGACGATCGAGAAATCGACGTCATAGGTGACGGGATTGCTGCGTTCTGCCAGATACGGGAGTTCCGGATCAATCGAGAACGGCTTCGTATTCTCCTGACCATACGTTCGAATCGCGGGGACCGCATTCAGCGTCAGCGCAACAAAAAACAAGACGCCGCGGAACGATCGATGACAAGAGTTCATGGACATAGCCTGAAAGCGCAGGGGAGGTTAATGAGGAACGGTTTTCCGGAGAGAATTAAACTTCGAGAAGATCTCCGTTCCAAGTGTGTTCGATGCGGCGATGTGTTTGAATTGGATTCTTGACCATCAACTGGATCACTGTCCGCTTGTCTGGCATTCTCCAGAAGGACAACTCGTGCCGCTGACACTTTAAATCAGCTTCTGATTGAACGGCAGTCGGTTATTTCCCGTCATTCGCCGAAGCCATCAATCGCGATCGAACAGCGGGATCAGTGATGAGACCGCAGATTTTCTCTGCGTCAGCCTTGCGATCAGAGGTTACGAAAGCCTGGAAACACTCTTCAGCGACGATATCTCGCTGCTTCGTGTCGCTGATCTTCGGCAATCCGAGCAACACAGACTCAATGTCTCCTGCAGTGGCACACTCACGACACGCAGCCGCCAGTGCAGAATCTCGTTCCGTCTTATTCGGGATCTGAAGAGCGCCCAGAACTTGGTGCATCTGACTTTGGACTTCCGGTTCGGCTTTCTGGCAACCGATCTGCAGGAGTAACGTCAGGGCCAGAAGGAGTTGTCGAAACTCGGATCGCATATCTCTGTGTCTCAACAGGGGAAGGATTGAAGTTGAGGTTCTCGGCAGAAATTCCAATGTGGCAAGGTTGCCATTCTCACGCTCGCACATTCTAATGACGGTGAGAGTGTTGTTGCAACTATCCGAGAGAGGGTCCTTCGATGCGTCGTCGTGCATTTACTCTGATCGAACTGCTTGTGGTGATTGCCATCATTGCCATTCTGGTTTCTCTCTTGCTGCCAGCCGTGCAGCAGGCTCGGGAATCTGCAAGGCGGACTCAGTGCAAGAACAATCTCAAGCAGATGGGATTGGCCATGCACAACTATGAAGGCACGCATGGCACGTTTCCGCCGAATCTCGTGCCTGGTGGCAACTTCCGATACAGCGCCGGAAACTGGGGCATTCTCGCGTATCTGAGCCCGTTCATGGAGCAATCGAATGTCTACAACGCGATGAACCTGAACGCTCCAACTTATGCTGCGACAGCTCCGTACGGTATTGCCGATCCCGGAAATGCGACCGCGGCAGCCCTCATTATCCCGGCGTATTTGTGCCCGAGTGACAAGTCTCAATCACTGGGTGGAGGCTATGGCGTGGCAGCACTTGGTCCGTCAAACTATTGCGGAAATCAGGGCGATGGAATGTATCGCGACGCGGCCGGTTCTCCAGCGAATGGCTCTCCGTACAATTCCAATGGAGTGACATTCGCCAATTCCAAGGTACGAATTGCGATGATCACAGATGGCACCAGCAACACTGCGTGTATTGCAGAAAGCATTCTTGGCGATCCATCCGCAACGACAAATCGCTCGCCGCAGAAGCAGTATGGTTACCTCACGACCTACCAGAGTTCACTGGATGATGCGTCCTGTGCGGCCCCCGGGGCATGGAACCTTGCGAATCCTCGACAGTTCCTGTGGTACTCCGGAGAGATTCGCAACACAGCCTACAACCACTACTACACGCCGAACTCAAAGAGCTTCGACTGCGTCACCAACGCATTCAGCCTCGGATACACGGCCATCGGCTGGAAAGCGGCCCGCAGCATGCATGTTGGTGGTGTTCAGATTCTGTTGTGTGACGGATCGGCGCGATTCATCAGTGACAACATTGATACAACCACCTGGCGAGCACTCGGCACGCGAGACGGCGGCGAAGTGATCGGAGAGTTCTGACTCATGGCGATCGCTGCCCAAACAATCCACACCGGACAAGCGACGAGCATTTCGTCGGAGCAACTGAAGGCGTATCACGAGGACGGATTCGTCATTCTTCGGAGCGTGTTTTCATCTGTCGAGATGGATTTCATTCAGCAGGAGTGCGATCGGCTGTTGGCAGAGTACGCGCATTGCATCGATCCGCTGAATCTGCGATGCCGCTTCATGCCTCATCACGAGTCGGGCGAGCCGCTCTTTGAAGTGTTTGATCCGGTGAATGATCTGTCGGAACCGCTGCATCAGGTTTGCTATGACGTGCGAATCACATCCGCATTGGAGGCGATCTACCAAGAGCCTGCGGAGCTGTTTAAAGACAAACTGATCTACAAAATGCCGGGGGCAAACGGCTATCGCCTGCATCAGGATATTCCACAAAGCTGGCCAGGCTGGCCGCGTACTTTTCTGACCGTCTTGCTGGCGATCGATGGCAGCAATCGCAGCAACGGTTGCACTGAAGTTTATCGCGGATATCACGGCGGATTTCTGTCGACAGATCCGAAGGAATACATGCTTCCTGACGACTGTGTTTGTCGAAGTCGGCGTGAGTTTCTGGAACTGGAGCCGGGCGATGTGGCGATCTTTCATGGACTGACGCCGCATGGATCAGCCGCGAATCAGTCAGCCGGACCACGAAGAGCGTTCTACATCAGTTACAACGCGCGATCGGATGGCGGTGACCAGCGACAGTCACACTACGCCGCATTTCAGGCAATCATGAAGGATCGTCTGCTTCAGGAATCCACGGGCGTTCCTTATTTTCGGTAACGTGTTTGGGAACGCTTTATGACAACTGCAACATCAACGAAAGCAGATCACGAGCCCGCTCGTTACGGCTGGGTGATGGTCGTTATTGCCGCTCTGGCAATGGTTGCGACACTACCCGGCCGGACACATGGACTCGGAATGATCACAGAGCGATTGCTCAACGACCCGGCTCTTCAAATCGATCGACTCTCGTTCAGCGAGATCAACTTCTGGGGGACATTGCTCGGCGGCCTGTTTTGTTTGCCCTGTGGCTGGTTGATCGATCGATTTGGACTTCGATTGACGCTGACAGCCACAGTCGGTGCACTTGCCGTGGTTGTGCTTTGGATGACTCGGCTGACTGGTAGTCGAGAGTTTGCTATCGCGGTTATGCTGACCAGAGGATTCGGTCAAAGCGCATTGTCGGTCATTAGCATCACGATGGTCGGCAAGTGGTTTGCTCAGCGAACAAGCCTGGCGATGGCTGTCTATTCGTTGTTGTTATCACTGGGCTTCGCCTACGCCGCGCAAATTGCGAAACCATGGGCGGAGTCTGACTGGCGAGTTGTGTGGAACGCGATGGGATATTCGCTGGCTGCCTTTGTGCCGCTCTGTCTGTTCTTCTGTCGAGATCCCAAACCGAGCCATCAGGACTCATCACATCCGGCATCATCGGGGCCTAATGAATGCTGCGGGGTTTCTCACTCCTTATCAACGGAGAATCGTGAGGAGAGCAGCTTCACTTTGGCTGAGTCGTTGCGGACACAGGCGTTCTGGGTTTTTGCACTCGCGACTTCGTTGGTGGGTTTGATTGGATCCGGACTTTCTCTGTTTAACGAGTCGGTGCTGACGTCGCAGGGGTTCTCGAAGGATGTCTTCTACAACCTGATCACGCTCACCGGGACGGTTGGACTCCTTACCAAATTGCCCATTGGATGGATTGGTCAGCGATGTCCGTTGAACCGCTTGCTGTCGGCAGGACTTTTATTGCAGGCTATCTGCATGGCGACGTTGCCCTTCGTGCGATCACTGCCCGGCATCACTTTGTACGGCGTCGGAATGGGAGTCTCCGGCACAATCACAACCGTGCTGTTCTTTACGATCTGGAGCCGAGTGTTTGGTCGGCAACATCTGGGGCAAATCCAGTCCGTCGCGCAACTACTGACGGTTGTGGCCTCCGCCGCCGGGCCGGTCATTTTTGCTCGCTGCCTGACACAGTTCGGCAGCTATTCCCCGGCATTCATGATTCTCGCGTTGACCTCATGCGGATTCGCTGGTTGGTCCTGGTGCGTTTCCGTGCCAACTTCGTCAGAGCCCTCTCAGAAGCCGAACCACTTACTTAAAACTACATCCAACACCGGGCCGCAATC
>CAIXQV010000438.1 GCA_903921605.1 uncultured Planctomycetaceae bacterium
AACAATAATAATTCTCCGGCGATTTGACCGGGATAATGTGCGAATTCCGGGATTATCACCGCTTACAGTGTTAGCTTAGGGGGAACTGGGGGTGTCGTCAATGTTCCCCTTCCTACACCCTGATAATGCGGCAAAAACCCCGCGTAGACCTTCGATCGAAAGAGTTGCAGATGAATGTGCGGCATTCAGGTGGAGTAGACCAAACGGGGATGCTGAGTGCCGTTCGAACGAGGCATCAGGGCAGAAGATGTCAGATCTGAAACGTCAGATGTGGAGTCGTTAATTCTGTGACCCCAGTTTTCAACTGAAAACTGCGCTCAGGAACAGTCCCAAGTTAACCTCCGGATGTTTGCGTGCCTTGAAATCCCAACCCGAAACGTCAGTGAGGGATTTTGCACCGCACCTTGATCCCTCGCTGACGCGTTTTGAAGTTGCGCGTTTTGGTTAGGGCTGGAGGCCCGGTACATCCTCTGCCGGTGGCGTGAGTCACCGAACTGCAGAAACACCGCGATTCAGGCCTGAAGGGCCGACACATCCGCCCTTGTGTCGACCATCCGGGCCTCAGAGTCTTTCTGTTCGAATACCGGTGGCTCACGCCGCCGGCATTGGATTTGTCGACCCTCCGCGCCTGAAAATGCGCAACTTCAAAACTGACGCTTCGGGTTGGGATAGACGGAACTTGTTTCGGGATTGTCCCGCCGTCAGTTAGCCTTCAAGCCATTTTCTGCCACAGCATCGACCGTAGCGCGGCCGAGAAAGCTGAGCAGGGGAATAAACAGCGTTGTGCCGCTGCCAATGTCGTCGGACAGAACGGAATCACTCACCCTCAAATGAGTTACCCCGACGCCGATGGGGCCGCGAGTGGAATCGAAGGGGATCCATTTTCCATCCACAAACGCTTCCGTCCACATGTGCGGCATAAAGGCCGAAGGATTCGGTACGTAAACAAAGCCGACGACAACTCGTGAAGGAATCCCCTGGCAACGCATCAGCGTGCTGAGCAGGACGGCGTGTTCCGTGCAGTCACCGCGCATGGTTTTCAGGATCTCAGAAGCTGGCTGCATTGCGGTCGAAAACGGTGAAACTCGCACATGTTTCCAGACATATTGCGTTAGCCGTTTACACTTGTCGATGGGAACTAAAGTCGCACCCGCTGCTACGATTCCCATTCGTTTCAGGTCGTCGTTTTCCGTGGTCATCCACCGTGAAGATGATGTATAGAGGGGATCGATATACGGTTTGCGAGGATTAGTGACAGACTCCGTATTGCCAGCCTCAGGCATGACAGGCCGAAGTAACGTGACCAGTAGTTCATTCGAAGCGACCTGCTCAACCGTCTGAAATTCAGAAGTCGGCAGATCAATCTGTTCGGAGTTTCCCACAGTCACTTTCAGGCTCAAAGACGGACTGCGTTCGAGGTTTGTCAGAGTCCGCTTGACTGGCAACACACTGTGAAACTGCAGATCCAACGAATCCATGCTGTCCTGCCCGAGTGCATTCGCGGCGTCGGTTCGTTCCAGCCGCAATGTTTGTCCAATAAGAGGCTGCTCGATGCGAACCGGCATCAGTTCGGAGTCGTAGTAGATCGACGACTTCATCTCGGGATTATTCGTAGGCCAATAGTCAAAACGTGTGACTGCGATCGTTGTGCCATCAGAAAGCTGCAGAGACTGAGTTTTCCCGCGTTCGATTTCTACGTCGACAATAGCGGCTGTTTCGGGAAAAAACACAGCGCTCGTCCAGAGTCGTTGAGTTCCGGTGGATGTGGCGGGTAACCAGGCCGGGAAAATCGCCGATCTCGGCTGGACGATGGAGTTAAGCATTTCCCGGCGAACCGATCCGCCAACATTCTCCGTCAATTCAAACGCGGACTTTTCTGCAAGCCATCGACCGGAACGTTCAATCGCCGCGCCATCGGCACCGGTGCGACGAAGAGACCAGCTTTGAAGAACTCCGTCGGCTGTTTCGATGGTTTCCAAATGAGCGGAGACAGAGAGATCTGTCCCGAAGCGTCGAAGCTTCAGGCGAGTATCTCGGATGCGTCGAACGGAAGCGGAATCATCAGCGGAACTGCGGGAAGAGCCATTCATCGGAGTGGTCGTCAGCGATTCGTAGCCGACGGCTTTGCCATCGAATTCAATGCGGTACCAGTGTTGCTGATTTTGTGTGGCCGCTTTTTTCTCCGGCGTGCCCGGAGTTCTTGCGATTAATCGCGGTGTTTGGGCGCAAAGGTTGTCGGGGCTGCAGCACAGCCAGAGCAGAGTCATCAGCATGAATGCCCATTGATGTTTCATGTTTAACAGTATCACAGATTTTTACGTCGGAAGCAGCAGCAGAATCTGCAACGAATTTGGCGATTATGCGGCTGCAATTGGGGGTTAACGGACACCTTGCCGGGGCGGCACAGTTTCTCCGGACGGCATGTTCGTGTTTAAAAATGGAGGCTTCCCTGCAAAATCGTCGTTTCGTCTAAATCTCGGCTCCCCATCGTTGGTTGAGTGCTAGGTTTCGGCAGACTGGCTGAACGCGTCAAAAAACTATTCTGCGCCGGAATCATGTCATGAGTTTTCTGAAGAACTTTCTGAAGTCCAACTACCGTGATGGCGAAGCGACCCATGGTGTCAGCAGCTTTCGCAATTTGTCAGAAGCGGAGCTGGATGCGCACATGAGCATCGCTCGTTACGGCGACTTCACGCTGACTGACGCGGTGCGGCCGTCTTATAACCTGGAGGTCATCCCTCGGACGGGCTTCCGTCATGAGTGGTATGTGGATCAGGATTCCGGAGCTCGTATTCCGGTTCTGATGTCTTCTGTGACTCGCGAAAAGCTGTTCGACACGTTTCTGTCACTGCTTGATCCGCTGGGTGAAACAGTCGACGTCGTTCTGGAAACCAGTCACGACAAAAACAACGGGCAGCATACAGATCTGTACCGAGAACAAATTGATATGCCGGTGCTGCAAAGCATTCTCTATGACTTTGAAGACCTGCTGATGGACGACGGGTGCTGTGGCATTGCCATCCTGAATCCTCGAAAACCAATGGAAGTTCAGCTCGACGAACACAAACTTCTGTTTGTGTATGGCCGTGAGAACGGCGACTACGAGCGTGCTTTCAAAGATAATCAGATCGCACGAATTGAAGACCTGCGATTTGTGACCGAAGCCGAACATGTGCATTCTTCAAGTGACGAATTCCAACAGCGGTTTGAACAATTGTGCTACCAGCTGGGTATTGAGAACTGATCGTCGCTGTTTCCAGGTTTTATGACCAGTGAATGGGAGGTTCAGATGAAGTGGTCCCCCCCACGCATCGAACACTGCCGTTGGCCTCAGGGCCGTATGAATTTCCAACGACAGTTTCTGCTGCTGACCGTTTGCGCGGGAGCCATGACTGGCTGCGCGTCCATACCGGCGATGCGCCCCGCGAACAGCGATATCTCTACCGCTGCGAACTCTGCACCGCCAGAGTTTGATGTCATTCCGTCGACGGTTGCTCAGGGCTCAACGGTTGCTCAGGGCCCTGCGGTTGCTCAGAACCCGGCTGTTGCTGCGTTTCCTGAACAGAAGCCAACGACATCGGGAAGTCTTACGGCTCCGCTTCCTGTAGATCAGGGATCTCGCGTTGCCAAAGAGAAGCCCGCAGAAGCTCCGGCGGTCGCTTCGACCACCCCGAAGACTTCAAACACACCGACGACTTCAAACACACCGACGACTTCAAACACACCGACGACCTCAAGCACCCCGACAACTTCAAACACTGCAACAACTCTGGCTGAGACCAAACCTGTTCAAGCTGAAGTGAAGACTACGGAGCCGCAAAAATCCGGCAGTGAACCGTCGAAGCCTGTCAATGACACAGCTCGTGTGGCCCTGAACGAACCTGCGAAAGATTCCGCATCAGTGGCTGCGCCAGTGATGCAGAAGCCGGTAACTCCGGAACCAGCGAAGACTGCCCCGAAAACGCCCTCTGGTGTGCTCGTCAGTCCGCCCAAGCCATTTGCCTGGGAAACTGCGGGAAAGACCACTGGTCAGCGTGCGTTTCAGATCGCATCGCCGGGCGATGACGGCTATCGAACTTTGGTTGTGGGCAGCGTGGGCGGAAACGATCCGTTGGCTCTTGAGTTGATCGATCGACTGGCTCGACGACTGCACGATGACAATGTGATCCTCGGTGGTTACGATTGCACGATCATTCGTACTCTGAATCCGGACGGTGAGGCGACTCAGCGCTTTCTGAATCAGAAGGGTGAGT
>CAIXQV010000439.1 GCA_903921605.1 uncultured Planctomycetaceae bacterium
GGCGGAGTTCAAAGCCTACTGTGAGGCTCAGAACGATCAAACCATGACAAAAATGCGCGGATACTATTCACCGAAAACCAACCGCGTCGCCATGTATGAAGATCCAAGCCAGATCATCAAGGTCACTGCTGGTGTTTCAGATCAGGAGTTGCTGCCTCCCATAAGCCAAAGCCTCTTCGCTTCAGTCACCGGGCAGACGGCCGATGTCATTATTCACGAAGGCACACATCAGGTCGGGTTCAACGTGGGGATCCATTCTCGTCTGGGAACAACTCCACGCTGGGTTGTGGAAGGTCTGGCGACAGTTCTTGAGCCACCCGGAATTCGCTCGCGGGGTAAAGCCGGCAAAGACAAAGTCAACGATGAAGGTCTCTCCTGGCTTCTGGGGGACTTCTCCCAACGCCGCAAACACGGGGACCTCGCAAAAATGATCGCCTCCGACGATACGTTCAGCGGCCAGACGTTAGATGCCTACAGTCTTGCCTGGAGCATCACCTACTTTCTCACCGAGAACCCAGCCCGTGCCGGGAAGTTTGCAAAGTATCTGAATAAGGTCTCGGACAGAAACCCACTACACGTCTACTCCGCAAAGGAGCGGTTGGCTGACTTTCAGGAGATCTTTGGCGATATCTCCCGTGTGGAAGTGGAGTTGCTGAGGTCCATGGCCCAGGTTCGTATCGACTGATTCCTGATGCGTGCGGTTTGAAAGCAATTTGATTGCATAGAGTCGCAGGATTATGTCGCAGATCGGCTTTGTCCTGCCGGCGGGCGAGGACCATCGTTGAGCCAGATCTGCCTGCCACAGCGCCGAACGCAGATGTATGGTGCCGTCTTAATCGCTGTCATTGTGAATTAAGCCGATAAGCCAGTCCGGCCGCTATTTCTTTCTCACCACAGTCCTCGGCATAGTTCATGAGGCTTTGGAGAAGCTCCGGCCCCACTTGTGCGGCGTTGGGCAGCTCATGAATCTCCCTTTCAAGTTGTTTGCCTCTGCCGCCCAGATCCGCATGTCTCGCCGCAGCTTCTGCGTTTCCGAGAACGCGTTCCACAGCTCCTAAAGCATGGTGAGACTTCCAGTCCATGGGATGAATCTTCAAGGAGTTCCGGAAAGCCCCTGCGGCTTCGGTGTATCGCCGTTGAAAGTCCAGTTTAACGCCGATGTAACGCCAGAAACGACAATCTGCTTCTGCTTCCTTGGGAAGATCCTTAAGCGCGTCCGACACGGCAGTCATGTTGTTTTCTGCCAGCGCCTGCTCGATCAAAAACGCGCGGAGTTCAAGATTCTTCGGATACTCTTTCAGACACTTGCGAACACCAGAATCATCGCCGGGCTTGATGGCATCCGCACCAAACATTTTGATTCCGCGTGATGGATTTGTTCGAGCCGCAAAAATCGCCTGAGCCACGCGCAACGTCTCATCATCCGGAGTTGCTGTTAACCACTGCCCAAGCCGCACATAAGCATCGGAGAACAGCAGATTGGGTGCCGCAAGAAAATAGCCGTAAGCTTCCGGAGGTTCCGCTTTCTGTTGAATCGCTTCCCGAATCTGAGCTACCAGCTTCTTCCGCTGCAGAGTCATCGAGTAAACATAAAGAAGTCGCTGATGAGGCACCGGCGCATCAGGTGCCACGGCCAGCATTTCCCGCCAGACCTTGACGGCATCATGCGGTCTCCCAAGTCCATCCAATATCAGGTCACCTCGCAGCATCTGAGACTTCAGGTAGCGAGAATCCTTAGGCGAAATTCTGCCCAGACATTCGGCTGTCGCGACAAGGTCACCCTTCGCTTTGGCCACATCGGCCATACTTAACCATGCTGTGGCATCTTCCGGCGCGCGTCGCACCCATTGTTCAGCGAGCGGAAGGGCTTTGTCCCATTCTTCCTCACGAATGGCCATGCGGCATGCTGACGCAATGGCTTTCGTCTGTGAGTCTGACCACCATCTATAAATCCCGACTCCCAGCGCAATCATCAGCAGTGAAGCGACGATTGGCAGGATCCAGCGAATGGTTCTGCGGTCTGACATCAGGTAGTTCCGATCTGCTCTCTAGACATGCGACCGCTCAGTCCTCTGATTGTGATGGGCGGGCCTTAGTTTCCAGGTGTCAGGCGTTCAGCGATTGCCTTGTGAATCTGAGCTTCCGTCTTTCGTTGATTTGCGAGGCACGCATTCGCCATCCACTCCCGAAGGAGTCGGTCAAACGGGTACTTGCCCAATGCGATTTCCCCCTCAGCAAATGCCTCACTTTGACGCCCCAGCCTTCCCAGCAGGTGAATGTGGCGGCCAATGATAACCCGATCCCACTGATTCCCCTTCTTGTATTTTCTCATATACAAGTCGGCCTCTTCATCTCGGCCCGCGTCATGCATCGCTATTGCCAGACTCCGAAGTGCGGCTTCGTTATTGGGATCAAGTTCCAACGCCCGTTTCCAGTGCTTCTCCGCAACTTCCAGCCGGTTGAGAAGGAGGTAAACATTCCCCAGCGCATTATCTACAAGGGTGTCGTTCAGTCCCTGCCGTTGAAGTTCTTCCAGGTGGCTGGTGGCAAGCGTCGCCAATGCGCCATCGTTTTGGTCCACGGAATATTGCGCCATCAGCAATCCTTTTGCTCTTCGGATCTCCCACTCAGGGATCGTATCCATGTTGGCGGCGAGCTGAAGAGTTTCTGATGAATCTGATACCGGGGCAGCCTCAGGATTCCTCAGGATTCGATGATCTGTCTGAGACGTATGCTGAACATCAGCGGCCGGTAACGCCGGCATATGACACTGAATACAGGAATCTTCCGGTGTTACCTGAACTCGTTTTGCCACATCAACGACACATTCCGACTGCGGCTTGCTATGACAGCTCAGACACTGATCTCTGTAGAATTGCACACGGGTTTCAGGGGCCGGGGTTGAATGCGGATCGTGGCATGAGATACACCCCATTCGCCCGGTACTTTCCTGAAAACACCGACTCAACTCCATCTGCCGGACTTGATTCACGGCATTCGTCGTTCCGTTCTTCTCTGGCGTGTCTTCATTCTTGTTGAACACAACCCACACCGAACTCAATGGCTCGCCCGGTCGAAAGTCCTGAACACGTCGTCCGTATCGCAGAACTCGCTCCACACCAAGCTGGTGGCATTCGTTGCAGACACTCTCTCGCAGGTGAGGGGCCAACGAACCTGGATTCACAATAGGGTCCGCTTCTGACAATTCGCGTTCCGTTTTCTGCTCCCTGCGAAATTGAACATGCCGACCGGCTGGCCCATGGCAACGTTCACAGCTGATCCCAGGTTCAATAAATGCGGGACTACCGAAACGGTTCGGCAGACTGGAATCGGCTTTCGCAACACGGCCAACGTGACAGTGAATGCACTCGTCTACGATTGTCCTTTCAAAGTGCAGATTATTCTTGATGTAGCCGGGCGAAAGATCCCAACGGCTCGCTGACGAATACCATGTCAGAGGAGACATCATTAGCTGATCATCGTGGGCCAACAGATAAGATCGGCCTCGTTTTCCTGAGCCCACAATATAGGAAATAAGTTCTCTTTGCGTACACATCGCTGAACCATCATGAGCAAGCAGTCTCTCTTCATGGATGTGTCCCTCGGCCGATTCTGATGCTCGAGCCTGAAAGAGACGAGACATCACAATCCAGCTTTCATCGAACGATTCAATCTTCGACACTGTCGATGCCGGTGCAGCTGAATTTGCCATCGTCGTTGCAGAGTATGTCCGACTGATCTCGGCATGGCAGTCCGCGCAAACTGCAGATCCGACGTAATCATCCGGAGGAAGCTGAGGAACGACGGCGGTTATCGTTGGCTTATCTGTTCGGGCAGTAGAACTTGACTGAATGATCGGCGGAGGCGGCGAGGACTGCTGGTCACAACCTGTCACGCAGCAGATCAAAATCAGTGCCAGTAATCGCCCCGCAACCAATCTCTCGTTGAAACCTGGCTCAATCATTGGCAAATCCGTACAGAACACCTGACACTGAAAACCCAGTCGCGGTCCCTGATTACTTCTCGGCAAACATAAACCCTGCGTCAGTCAGCCGAACCAACTGATCAACACTTACCGACCGTATCGTCGTTGGTTCCTCCACGCCCGGCCAAATCACGGTAATGTCGCAGGGAGAATCCGTCTCGCCAAACCCAAATGACAGGACTGGTTGATGACTTGTCAGGTAGCTGGATCCACCAACGAGTTGCTGAGTCCATGTACGATCTCCCTGACGTACAATGACTCGCGCACCAAAACCACGACGATTAACGTTTCGTCCGATCAACTCCACTCGAAGCCAGTGCCCCATCACGGACTCATTGATCAGAAGTGCAGCCGGCTCATTCTGATGCACGACCAGTAAGTCTGTATCACCGTCATTGTCACTGTCTGCGCAACTCACTGCTCGACCAAGGTGTTCCTCGTTCAGGAAATCCCCCACAGTCTCGGATGAGAGTTCATTCCAC
>CAIXQV010000440.1 GCA_903921605.1 uncultured Planctomycetaceae bacterium
CGCCGTTGAAGGTTCCTGCTCTGGAGCCTTGCTGCGTCGCGCGTCATCTCCACGATCAAAGCGCATTCCGGACCTGTCTGGGGGATGTCGATTAGCCACGACGGAAAGCTGCTGGCTACCGGGAGCGATGATGGCAAGGTTCGAGTTTTCGAATTGGCAACGACGAACGAATCCAGGCAGTTCGAAACGGGCTACGCCGTTCGTACGTTGGTGTTTGCACAGAGCGACAATCAACTGCTGACCAGTGGTCGAACTGGGCAAGTGGAAGTCTGGAATGTCGAGACTGGCGAAAGAACCGTCAAAACTAATGGGCACGCGGGGGCGGTTTCCTGAGTCGCATTCGCACCGGACAGAAAGACCTTTGCCAGTGTCAGCGGCGACAAGACCGCTCGCATCTGGAATGCCACCACTGGCGGCGAGCAATTGACTTTGGAGCGCCACAGCGGAGGTATCTCCGGGGGGGCATTTTCGCCGGATGGTTCGCAGATCGTGACCGGTGGCCGGGACAAAACAGTTCGGTTATGGGAAACCTCCAGCGGTAGCCTTCATCACACCTGTGAAGGACACGGTGGCGATGTCTGGGCCGTCGCATTTTCTGCGACAACTCCTTTGGCGGTATCTGTTGGCGAAGATCGGGTCGTAAGAGTGTGGCAGACTGAGAAGCGAGAACAGTTGGCTTCACTCGTGGCGCATACCGGCTCGCTCTACGCTGTCGCGTTTACTCGTGACGGCCAGTATCTGGCGACAGCTGGCCGTGACGGTACCGCTCGTGTCCGGGACATGAAGCACGTTGCTCGGTAAACCACTTCGTTATTTACTGAGCAGTGTTGCGACTTCCGTGGCAAAGTAGGTCAACACGCCGTCTGCTCCCGCGCGTTTGAAGCACAAGAGGCTTTCCAACATGGCGGCTTCTCGATTGAGCCAGCCGTTGTTGGCGGCGGCTGAGATCATCGCGTATTCACCAGAAACCTGATACGCGAACGTGGGGACGCCGAATTCGTCTTTCACGCGTCGCACAATATCCAGATAAGGCATGCCAGGTTTGACCATGACCATGTCGGCCCCTTCGGCGATGTCCAAAGCAACCTCACGAATGGCTTCGTTCGTATTAGCCGGATCCATCTGATAAGTCCGCTTATCGCCTCCGCCAAGATTCTTTGCAGAGCCGACGGCATCTCTGAACGGTCCATAGAACGCAGACGCATACTTTGCCGAGTAGGCCATAATCTGAACGTTGTGATAGCCAGCCTCGTCGAGCGATGCGCGAATCGAGCGGACTCGACCATCCATCATGTCGGACGGTGCAATGATGTCACATCCTGCTTTCGCCTGATTCACAGCCTGAAGATTCAAGGCAGCCAGGGTTTCATCATTGACAACGTATCCGTCGCGAACGAGACCATCCTGACCGTGAGTTGTGTAAGGATCCAAAGCGACATCTGCGATTAATCCAACGGATAGATTGGCATCGCGAATGGCTCTCATCGCTCGGCAAATCAGGTTGTCCGGGTTGCGGGATTCTTCGCCATCGGGAGTTTTCTTTTCCTGTGGTGTCACAGGGAAAATTGCGATCGCAGGAATTCCCAGGTC
>CAIXQV010000441.1 GCA_903921605.1 uncultured Planctomycetaceae bacterium
TCTTCCGCAGCCGACGGATACCGCACCGTCACATGGAACATAAACCGGTCCAACTGCGCTTCGGGCAGAGGATAGGTGCCTTCCTGTTCGATGGGATTCTGCGTGGCCAGCGTGAAGAATGGATCCGGCAAGTGATAAGTCTGAGAACCCACGGTCACATGACGTTCCTGCATCGCCTCCAGCAGAGCCGCCTGAGTCTTCGGTGGAGTTCGATTGATTTCGTCGGCCAGCAGAACATTCGTAAACAGCGGTCCCTGAATAAATTGAAACACGCGACGACCAGTCTCAGGGTCGTCCTGCAGAATGTCCGAGCCGGTAATATCAGACGGCATCAGGTCCGGCGTAAACTGGATTCGTCGAAAGGAAAGTTGCAGAATCCCGGCGATGGTGCTGCAAAGCAACGTCTTGGCGAGTCCGGGAACTCCGACCAGCAAACAGTGACCGCGACAGAACATGGCGATCAGCAACTGATTGACAACCTCATCCTGTCCGACAATCACCTTGCTGATTTCCTGCCGCATCTGCTCATAGGCTTTGGTCAGCCCGGAGATCGCCTGTTCCTCGGCTGCGGTCGGTGCCACTTCGGACGGATCATTGTTACTCTGTGTGTCGGCGTCAGACATAGCAAGCGTGGTGAACTCACCGGAATGTTAAAGGCAGCGGATTCAGAATCGGCATTGAAACGCCTGCACGATCCAATTGCGAGCGAAGAGAAGCAAAATGAGTGACGTGAAGTATCTGATCTTTGATATCGAAACAGTCGGCGATGGTGATTTGATTCAGAAAGTTCGCTACCCGTATGAGAACTTGACGCCTCGCGAGGCCGTCACCAAATATCGCCGACAACTGATGGAGGAGACAGGAAAAGACATCCTCCCCGGTACATTTGTGCTGCCTGTTTCTGTCGCGATTGCCAAAGTCGCTGCGGACTATCGCCTGACAGAAATTACCGTGCTGGATGCTCCTGCATTTCGACCGCAGGAAATTGTCCGCCGCTTTTGGCAGGGCTGGCAACATTATGACCGTCCGACTCTGGTGACGTTCAACGGTCGCGGATACGACATGCCGATTATGGAACTGGCCGCCTACCGGTTTGGCATCAGTGTGCCGGCATGGTTCAATGTGGATTCAAAGTCCTTTGAACAATCCCGAAACCGCTACAACCATGAGGCTCATCTGGATCTGCAGGATCTGCTGTCCAACTTCGGCGCGTTTCGTGTGAGTGGTGGACTGAATCTGTTGGCCAGCCTGATTAACAAGCCTGGGAAATCCGGCGTTGATGGCTCCCAGGTTCAGGATATGTACTGGAACGGGCAAGTCGAACAGATTAACGATTACTGCCGCTGCGATGTGCTCGACACATACTTCGTCTTTCTGCGCAGTCGAGTTCTGATCGGACGCCTGACTCTGCAGGAAGAAGCCACATTGACGCAGATGACGCGTGAGATGCTGGAAGAGCAGGCCGAAGACCATGTTGCCTACAAGCATTATCTCGCAACATGGGATGCTCGACTCAACGGCCGTATGGACAGCTTAAAAGCCATCAGTGGCGATCAGACTATCAGTCCGGCGATTCTGTGAGGCAAGCGGGCGAAGTAACGTAACGGCACAGGCCGTCCAGTAAACTCTTTTGAATCCATGATCTCACCGGATAGCTTGCGCCGTGTAGCTTCAGGGGGCGTCTGTTCAGGCCCGATTTTCTTACCCACGGGGCTCTTCCCGCAGATTCTGCCGCTTCGCAGAATTCGAAGATCCGGACTGCATTGACCTTAACGATTATGCCGATGACATAACAGACGGGAGATTTGACGCCGGTCATGCGCAACGCAATTGACTGCCGACGGTCGCCCGGCGAGTACCAGAGTCCCGGTGTTTTGCACACAGCACATAGCAGAGATAAGTTCGAGGCGAAAACATGGACGCTCAGACAATAGATCAGGCCAATGGTGGAATGAAGCGACGGCTGGGTCGAGGACTCAGTGCTTTGCTCGGTGGCGGGATGGACGATTCCGAAAACCCTCGGCCAGCCACAATCCCAATGCATGCCGCCTCGGCACCGCCCGCTCCTGCCTCCGATGAGATTTCCCTTGAACTCATCGATCGTAATCCGTTCCAGCCTCGCCGCGACTTCGATCAGGCGGCGATTGACGAACTGGCGGACAGCATCCGGAAACATGGTCTGCTGCAGCCTCTGCTTGTCCGTGCTCGTCAGGACGGCGAAGCTGGCTACCAGTTGATTGCCGGTGAACGACGCTGGCGTGCTGCTCAGCAGGTTGGGATGGAAACCGTTCCTTGCCGAGTCATCGAGTTCGGTGATCGACAGGCCAGCGAAGCCGCGCTTGAAGAGAATCTCAAACGCGAAGATCTTAACGTGCTGGAAAAGGCGCGAGCCTTCAAAGACTATCTGGATCGCTTCGGCGGCACGATTGAAGAACTGGCTCGACAGCTCAGCATGAGCCGTGCCAACGTCAGCAACATGATGCGCATGCTGGAACTGCCGGAGAGCGTTCAGAAGCTGCTGCGAGAAGACAAGATCACCGGTGGGCATGCCAAGGCCATTCTGCCGCTGTCAGAAGCTCAGCAGTTCGAATTGGCTAAGCAGATCGAACTGGAGCAATTGTCAGTTCGCCGGACAGAAGAGATCGTTCGCGAAATGCTGAAGGCCGGCACGATGGCTCTGCCAACAGACGCCGATGCCGCAGCATCAACTCCTGAAAAGCCTGCCATGTCAAATCATGTGCTATCACTTCAGCAGTCTCTGCGAGACATGCTGGGAGCAAAGA
>CAIXQV010000442.1 GCA_903921605.1 uncultured Planctomycetaceae bacterium
ACCCGTCGCTCCGCCGACGGGATCCCGTTCCGCAGTTCACTTCGGCAGAAGCTGTCTCCACTCGAGTTGCGTCGAAAGTCTTTCTCGACAGACGTGGTCCCCGATTCGAATTCCCGCGTTGCCGCACTTCAGGTTCGTGAATTGCCGTCAGTGCGATGTCGTGCGCGGCTGAGACTTTGGTGAGCTGCTGCTGGACGCAACAAAGAGACCTGACCCCTTTGTCTCCGCCGAAGGCGGCCCTGAGTTCGATCTGGTCATAGCGGGAAACAACGTGACAGGCTCCATTTTCACTGGTAGACTGGAGGCGGAGGCAGCGTGGAGATCGGTTTGGGCTTCAATGGGGATCGCTCGGCAGGAGAGAAGGATTGGCCAGAAATTGGGACAACGTCGATGCAGTGGAAACGCACGGTGACAAAGTCAGTGGTGCATGGGTCTTCCGAGGCACGCGTGTACCCGTTGCCGCGTTGTTTGAGAACCTGCGTGATGGGGCCACCATTGATCAATTTCTGGAATGGTTTCCCGGAGTCAGCCGCAGTGACGTGGAATCAGTCCTGAACCATGAAGTTTTGCTGCTTACGAAATCGGACGCGGCATGAAGATTCTGTTCGATCAGGGAACACCGGTTCCGCTGCGTCGCACCTCCCCGAACATGACGTTGCCACGGCTTTTGAACAAGGCTGGTCTGCTCTATCAAACGGAAGTCTGCTTGACACTGCCGAACAGGCGGGGTTTGAATTGCTGATTACGACAGACAGCAATCTGCAATACCAACAGAATCTGACTGAACGCAGGATTGCGATCATTGTCCTGCGATCCGCATCCTGGCCTCGCATTCAGAGATCGATCCCTGCAATTCAGGACGCAGTCAAACGAGCGTCAATCGGGACTTACGAAGAGCTCGAGATTCCGTACGGAAACTGACTCCGAGGAACGTTTCGATCGCCCGCGGTGCAATCGCTGCTGCTTCGATCGACCACGGAGCCCGCAACAAAAACGCCGACGTCATCGCCGACTGGAAGAAGCAGTTCGGGCCTGACTCGGTTCGCTACGTGGTGAATCACGCGAAGATAGCGACCGTTGAAACGGCATCCGGCCTGAAGTTTCTGCTTCGCGGATCAATGAACTTGAATTTCAACCCGCGTTTCGAACAGTTTGACATGACCGAAGGCGGCCCGGAGTTCGATCTTGTGAAAGGTATTGAAGACGAGTTGCCTGTTCTCGATGATGGTTGCAGTGGAAAGGAAGTTTATGAAGGCAGCAAACTCGACAACGGGTTCGGCGCGGAGCAGCCCCAGTTCTTCGAAAACTCCAAGCCGTGGAAGCCAAGCAGCCGCCGCCCCAATAGCCCGCCACAACTCGACCGCTTCCGAGTCCGGCAAATACTCGAGGAAGTCAACCCCGGTGCCAAGGTCGACGACGTTGAGTTCTATACTCATCAGTTCTTAACCTACATTGAAGCCGCTCAGAATGTGCTCGTACTCGGCACCATCGTTGCCCACCCACGCAACGGCGCACCGATGGTAAGAGCCAGATTGCTGTCGCTGGAAATGCCGTACTTCATTCGACCAGGGTCCCCGACCACGCTTTGCCGTGCTGGAATAGATTGGCGACGGGTGTTATGGTGCCCGGTCGTTCGCGCCAGTCCGCGACACGGCATCCATGTGACACACACCGTCATCGGAGAACTCTGAACGGGCTTTTTTCAACGGACTCTGAATGATGAAGTTTCTCTCACGCGAGGCGACGGTCGCAAAAGCCGGGTTCAACCGCTGGCTGGTTCCGCCCGCTGCGATCGCGGTCCACATGTGCATTGGCGAGGTCTACGGTTTCAGTGTCTTCAACGTTCCTCTGACACAAGCCGGTGCAGGTTGGACCATTCCTCAGGTCGGCTGGATCTATTCAATTTCGCTCTTCATGCTGGGGATGTCAGCCGC
>CAIXQV010000443.1 GCA_903921605.1 uncultured Planctomycetaceae bacterium
GCAGTTCGCGACAGGCAACGCCTTGAGGAACTGGGATACAAATTCTATTGAATGGGCGGTCGACACATCGATTCTCGCCACCATAGCAAACGGAATTCAACTTCTGTAGACTCTTCGCCCCTGCCGGGCAGAGTCAGACAACGTCATCCACATTCTGCCAGACGTCCTACCCAAGAACAAAAGAACCGTCATCATGAATCGTGTTGTGCCTGTATTGAGTGCAGTGTGCCGATGGCATGGCCTCTTAGTTGCGATCGTGTTTGCATGTTGTGCATCGTCCGTTGTCGCCGAAGACAAAACCGATGTCACTGCGGTTGTGAATGCTGCCGTTAAGGACAATAAGCTGTCCATCGGGGCCAGCAACGAAAGATTCGGCGACACGGCTCCTGGTGTTCCGAAAAAGCTGACCGTCGAATACAAAATTGGTGACGAAAAACTTAAGGCTGAGGCGAGCGAAAACGGAACCATCGACATCGTCGCACCGGAAGGCCAGAAGCTCGTCATCACGAAGGCGGTCTATGGCCCGGCGGACGGTTCAAAGCCTGTCAGCCTGGAAAACGCCGCTGAGGTTCTCGATACACTTCCCGGCTTTACGATTGAAAATGTTCTGGCCGCCGACGCGAATACGAATGGTTCGTGGATTTGTATGGCGAAAGATCCCAAAGGACGGTTGCTGCTGGGCGGTCAGGGTAAGCAACCTATCACGCGCGTCACGATTGAGAATGGCAAGGTTGCCAAGCAGGAGATCCTCAATATCCCCGTGAGCGAAACTATGGGGATGTTGTTTGTTGGCGATGCACTCTATATCAGCGGCAGCGGAAGTCGCGGATTCGCCTTGTATCGCTGCCGGGATACGAAAGGCGACGACAGTTACGACGACGTCGAATTCCTTCGCGAGTGGCAGGGAGGCGGCGGCGAACACGGATCGCACGGTCTGGTGCTTGGCCCGGACAACATGCTCTACGCCGTATGCGGAAACTTTACGGCTGTTCCGAATGATCTCGTGGCTAGTTCTCCTCATCGCAATTATGCAGACGATTTGGCACTGCCGCGCATGGAAGACGGCAACGGATTCGGAGCTGGCGCGAAACCACCAGGCGGTTACGTTGCTCGCATGGATCTGGACGGCCAGAACATTGAATTGTTTTCGTCAGGTCAGCGCAACACGTATGACATTGGTTTCAATGCCGATGGCGAATTGTTTGGCTTCGACAGCGATATGGAATGGGACTGGGGAATGCCCTGGTATCGGCCGATCCATGTCTTTCATTCCGTCCGTGGTGGCGATAACGGTTTCCGAGAAGGCAGCGCGAAGTGGCCTGACTATTATGCGGATGGCTTGCCTCAAACGACGACGATCGGCATCGGGTGTCCGACAGGTGTTGTCTTTGGCACGGGTGCAAAATTCCCGGTGAAGTACCAGAAGGCATTTTATGTTTGCGACTGGACCTATGGTCGTTTGATCGCCGTTCATCTGACGCCAGATGGTGCCAGCTATACGGGCACATTCGAGAATTTCATCGCGCCAAAATCTCTGAAAGGGAAAGGCGGAAAGACTCCGCTGAATCTGACGGATGCAGTGATCGGAGATGATGGGTCCATGTACTTCACCATTGGTGGCCGTGGGACTCAGGCGAGCTTGTTCCGAGTCACCTACACCGGCGAAGAAGCTTCAGCACCTGCTGCAGAGACTGAACTGAAGAACAAAGCTGGCGACGACGCGAGAGAACTTCGTCGTAAACTGGAGTCCTTCAACGTGCAGCCGGATCCGACCGCGGTCGAATTCGCCTGGCCTCATTTGAAGAGCCCGGATCGATCCATCCGCTACGCCGCTCGCATGGCCATCGAACGCAATCCGGTTGAAGAATGGCAGGCAAAGGCGCTCGCTGAGAAGCAGCCTGACGCTGCGTTCACGGCGCTGCTCTCTTTGGCTCGACTGGGAACCGCCGAGGTTCAGCCTGCTCTGCTGAAGGCGTTGATGTCGTTATCTGTTGCGAAACTGACAGAAGAACAACTGCTGAACAAGCTGCGAGTCATTCAAGTTTCTATCTCGCGGCATGGAGCTCCTGGATCCGAAGTCGCAAAGCAGGTGATCGACGAAATTTCTCCGCTCTATCCGGCTAAAAGCCAGTCGCTCAATCGTGAACTCTGCCAAATCCTGATTGCTCTCAACGCTCCGAATGCGGTGGAGAAGACCGTCGCATTGTTGAAAGCAGCGTCCACACAGGAGGAACAGGTTATCTACGCGGTGAGCCTGCGTAACGTCAAAGCAGGATGGACTCCCGAACTTCGCAGAGCCTATTTGTCGTGGTGGAATCAGCCGAATTCGACTGAACATCCCGCTCTGGTGAATCAATGGTTTGAGGAGGCCGGCATTCGATTCAATAACGGCGCCAGTTTCGCAAACTTCATGGCGCATGCTCATGAAGAAGTGAAATTCACGATGACACCGGAGGAGATCATTGCTCTGGCGGATGTGCTGGCTGAATACGATAAGGTGCATCCGGCAAAGCAGGCTTATGTCCCAGGGCCGCCGCGTGATCTGGTCAAAGAATGGGTGACTGCTGATCTGCAGCCGTCGCTCGGTAAAGTCGGCGGTGGCCGTGATTTTGCCCGCGGTAAGAAGGTTTTCAATGACGCTCAGTGCATCGCCTGCCATCGTTACGGTGATCAGGGCGGAGCTGTCGGACCGGATTTGACCGCAGTCTCCACGCGATTTAAGCGTCAGGATATTCTGGAGTCATCGACGGAGCCCTCAAAAGTTCTTTCCGAACAGTACATGAACAC
>CAIXQV010000444.1 GCA_903921605.1 uncultured Planctomycetaceae bacterium
AGCACCGAATCGGTGGGTCGAAGAGACAGCAGATGACGCACGGCTTCAATGTTGGAAGCCACATTATCATTGGTCAGCATGACGCCCTTGGGATCCCCCGTGGAACCGGACGTAAAGATGATGGACATCACATCGTCGGGCTTCACACGCTCGAGGCCCAATCGGCGACTCAACATGCGCAGCGGAACAAACCGAGCCGTCAGCAGGGCTTTGATTTTCGCCAGTTTGCTGATCTGCTGACTGAGATCTTCCAGATAGATCAGCTCGGCATTCAGATTCATCGGCCGCTTTTCCATAAACCGACGGCTGGTAAGTACCTGTTGAACGCCGGCTTCTTTGATGCAGTAGTTCACGACATCTTCTGAAAGCGTGTAGTTCAGATTGACAGCCACTTTGCCAGCCAAAGTTACAGCCGCATTGGCGAGTACTCCTCCAACAGAAGGCGGCAGCAGCAAACCTACATAGTTGTTTTCTGGTTTCAGCACAGTTGACGTCAATAGCTTATGCAGTGCCAGCGAACCAGCCAGCAATCGGCCACCAGTGAGTTGAGTCCCGGCGGAATCGGCAACCTTTGTCCGTCGCCATGCGACTCGACACTGACGGATGAATTGCTTCGCGGGAAGCAGTCGGCGGTGCTTTCTCCGTTCCATGGATTTCGCTCCCAGTTCCAGCACCCCGTGTCGCACCGCGTCCACATCGTCAACGCCATGAAGTGGTGAACCGAATGAGATAGAAATGGGATACGGCCAATGGCGTGGTTTCTTCCAAAGGAATTTGCCACGATCATAGCTGAAAATGCTGCCCCAAAGTTCATCCAGGAAGACGGGAATTACCGGCGCGTCGGTGCCCTTGAGAATCTTCAACAGTCCCCGTTCGAACTTCTGCAACTGTCCGTTACGAGTCACTTGGCCTTCGGCAAAAATGCAGACCAGTTCCCCGGCGAGCAATGCTTCTCGGGCTGTGTTGAGCGACTGCAATAGGGCTCGCGGACCATCGCCCGAACGAATCGGGATGATACCGAATAGACGAGCGAGCCAACCGATCCACGGCCCCTTCACGTAATCCGCATAGGCCACCATTCGAATATTGCGCGAGCTGGAGAGTAGCAGCATGATACCATCCAGCCATGAAACATGATTGGCGACGAGGAGCCCCGGGCCTTTCTCCGGCAGGTTTTCAACGTCATAAATGCGGACTCGATAAACGAAGCGACTGAGCAGCCACACGAAGAATCGAACCGTCGCCTGCGGCAGCAACCACACGACGTAGGCAAAAATCGGAAGAATACCGATCCCGGTCAGCAGAAAGATCTGTGCCGCACTGAGCTGCAGCCGACCACTGAGAAACCAGAATAATCCGGCAACGGCGACCATGCCCAAAGATGTCAACTGATTTCCGGCTGCCAGGATCGCTCCCAGTTTTTCGTGCGGGCTTCTTTCCTGCAGATAAGCGTTGAGCGGCACATTGAAGAGCCCACCGCCCAGTCCAATCATTCCCAGCATCGCCCCGGCCATCAGAGATGAATCGTGGCACAGGAAAAGAATGACACAGGCCAGAGACATCAAAAATGCACCGAGCGGAACCATCCCCACCTCGACGCGGCCGCCAGACCACCATCCGGCCAGAACGCTGCCGAGTCCCACTCCGAGAGACAATATAGCGAGGAACGTGCCAACATCCGTCTGAGTCTTATGCAGTTCGCCGGTGACATAAGTATCAATATTCATCTGTGCC
>CAIXQV010000445.1 GCA_903921605.1 uncultured Planctomycetaceae bacterium
AGCATTCCCACGAGTCCCGGCCACTGACCGCTCCAGTTGGCCACTGTCAGAATCGGGCCACGGTGTGTTGTGAGACCGGCAAGGACGTGGTGTGAATACTGCCAGACCGCTTCAGCGACAATGAGTGGTGCATCAGGATCGATGTCGCGAAAAACGTCCATCCCTTCTCGCTGGCTGTGGATGAAGCCATGTTTCTCTTTCGGGCGATAGGCGTGCGCCCGCACGATCTCAAATCCTTCCGCGCTGACGGCGGCTCCCAGCGATTTTTCCATAGCTGCCTGTGCCGGCCAGCAGACCTGATTGGCCGACAATCGCAGGTCGCCACTGGCGATCAGCTGAATCTGTTTTTTACCAAGTTTTTTTACTGCCATGGATTTCACTTACCGGAACTTGAGGAATGGGAAGTTGTTGAAAGGAAGTCGCTCATCCGACGATATTCAGCAAACACCGTGTCGTATGCTTTTCGATTCGATCGATTGGGCTTATAGACGGCGGCGCTGCCCGCCGCAGGAACAGACATCGCCTTAATGGCTGCGCCCGGTGAAGAAAATTCTCCCGCAGCGAGTGCGCCCAGGATGGCTGCTCCGAGTGCCGGCCCCTGTTTGCTTGGATGGACCAGAATGGATTCGCCCAGAACATCCGCATAAACCTGGACAACCAGCGGATTATGATGCGGCAGTCCGCCCGTGGCGACAAACTTGCGTACGGGCACACCACCGTCACGCAGCAGTTCGACGATCCACCGCAGACCAAACGCGGATGCTTCCAGCAGCGATCGGTACAGATGTGCGGGCCGATGATGCAGGGCCAGCCCCGACAATGAACCCTTGAGCGTTCCATCCATGAGTGGTGTTCGGCAGCCGTTGAACCAGTCGACGCACAGCACGCCATCGGACCCGGGTGGAAGCTGAGCAGCCTCGTCGCCGAGCTGTGAAAAATCACGGTGACCGGTCATCTTTCGCAGCCAGTCGAACGCATCTCCCACAGCCGCCTGTCCGGTTTCATAACCGTAGAATCCGGGAAGAATTCCGTCTTTGACAACTCCCGCGATACCCGGCACACTGCGTTCAACATCACTGTTGAGCATATGACAGGAACTGGTGCCCATCACCATTACGAGAGTCCCCGGAGTTGCTGCACCTGCACCGGGGACGCCTGAGTGAGCATCGATGATCGCTGCACTGACGGGGGTATCCGGCCGCAGTCCGAACTGCTTCGCCATGTCATTCGTCAGGCCCCCGGCGGCAACTCCCGGGGCAATCAGCCGCCCCGGCATTTTGTCGCGAACGACACCCGCAAATTTTGGATTGACGGCCTTCAGGAATGCTTCCTGAGGATATCCGTCTGTGGCATTCCAGAGTCCCTTGTACCCCGCCTGACAAGTGGATCGAGGCAACTCTGCGGCACGACCGCCGACCAGCTGCCACACAAACCAGTCGCCGGCTTCCAGCCAGACTTCGGCTGCGTTGTAAACACGAGGTGCTTTCTCGAGCGTTTCCAGCATCTTGGGAAACAGCCATTCCAGTCCGATGATCCCGCCATAACGGCTGAGAAAACTTTCATTGCGACTGCGAGCGACCGCGTTGATGCGATCTGTCTGGGCCTGAGCACCGTGATGCTTCCAGAGTTTAGGCCATGCGAGCGGCTCGTCCGCGAACTCTTTCAGCAGACACAGCGGAGTTCCATCTGAACGAGTCGGCAACATCGTGCAACTGGTAAAGTCGACACCAATGCCCTTGACTGCGTCCGCATCCAGCTGAGCTTTCTTTCGGGCAGCTCGTGTTGCTTTGGCTGCGGATTCGATCCAGTCGGCCGGATGCTGAAGCGCATAAAACGCGGGCAGCTTTTCGCGACTTCCCGGCAAGGTGTCTGTAATCTGCCCGTGCGGATAAGGAACGGCAACAGATGCCAGTTCGTTTCCGTGAAGGTCCACCAGCACGGCTCTGACTGATTCAGTGCCAAAATCCAGACCGAGAACCGCTTTGGTCGATGAGGCCATAATACTCTTCAGACGGGATAAATTTCTGACAGGAACAGACACGGAGAGAATAGAGATGGTTTCAAAACCGGGGCTGGCTCCC
>CAIXQV010000446.1 GCA_903921605.1 uncultured Planctomycetaceae bacterium
CATCAACAACATCAACTTTCAGAATCCTCGACCCGCACGCAAGTCATACAAGCAGATTCGTTATGTGGCGGAAGACTGTGCTGTAAAGGTGTTGGCCGCGTCAAAGACACTCGAATACAACGACACGATTGCTTTGGATGCGCGGTATAGTGAACCTGTCATCACCTGGCGAAAGCCGACACCGGAACAAGCCAAATGGGCTGAGGAAACGATAGCTGCGGGAGCCAAGGGTGACTCGGACCTGTCGTTCATCTATGCCCAGCGCGCGACAAAGTTGGCTGGATATCCCGAAAACACAACAATCCCTGTCCAGCTCCTGCGAATAGGAGATGTCTGTATCGGCACAATGCCGTGTGAAGTCTTCTGCGAGATCGGGCTTGAGTTTCGTGAAAAGTGTCCATCGAAGCATGCGTTTATGGTCGAACTTGCGCATGGATATTTTGGCTATTTGCCCACACCTCGTCAGATGCAACTGGGCGGATATGAAACCTGGATTGGAACAAACCGTCTTGAGCCGACTGCTTCGGAAAAACTTCTGGCGGAACTTCTGAAATTGGCAGAATCCTCAGGCGAAAAACCGTAACAGAACATATCTGATAAAACGACGTGCTCAGAAAAGAATTTGCCGTGTGACACAAAAGCCCTTCTCCCCCAATGGTTATGACCTTAAGTCGACGTCATTCGCCCTTTTCCCCCTCGGGGGAGAAGGTGGCCGATAGGCCGGATGAGAGGGCTTTCGAGGATGGCAACATGGCGATGTCCAGCTAGCCTCTTGGAACTGCAAGTCGCTGATATCAAACATTCGCTTCTTAACCGGGCGCCACACCTATGCCTGCTCTGATTGAGCTGAACGATCTCTCGAAAGATTATGGCTCATTCCGAGCACTCTCGGGCGTCAGCTTGCGGATTGATGAGGGCATCACGGGGCTGCTGGGGCCGAATGGTGCCGGGAAGAGTACGCTCATCAAGGTTCTGCTTGGACTGGTGAAGATTAACTCCGGGCATGGTCATGTGCTTGGTTTTCCGATCGGCCAGTCTGTTGCTCAGGTGCGAACTCAAATCGGATACATGCCGGAGGATGATTGCTATGTGCATGGTCTTTCGGGGATTGAATCCATTCAGGTGGCCGCTCGACTTTCAGGATTTTCCGAAACCGAAGCCTTACGCCGCGGGCACGAGATCCTGGATTTTTGTGGCATGGGACAGGAACGATATCGTCCTGTAGAAACGTACTCGACCGGCATGCGTCAGAAGTTACGTTTCGCGATGGCCATCGTGCATGATCCGAAGTTGTTGATTCTTG
This sequence comes from uncultured Planctomycetaceae bacterium, assembly GCA_903921605.1. The sequence continues at coordinate 1,304 of CAIXQV010000446.1, forward strand.
ATGAACCGACTTCAGGACTGGATCCTGAAGAGCGAGAAGCCATGCTCAACCGTATTCGAATTCTCGCGCGAGAATTCCACAAGTCGGTGATTCTGTGTACTCACATTCTTCCCGATGTTCAGTCGGTTTGTGATCGTGTCGTGATCTTCGCTCGCGGTACGGTCAGAGTCAGCGATTCACTGGAAGCTCTTTGCCGAATGCCGGATCCTTCCGTAACCGTGCAGGTGACTGGTGATTGTCAGAAACTGCTGGGAAGGCTCGAACAAAAGGGTTTGCGTGCAAAGATCCTTCTTCCGCAGCAGCTACAGATTATCGGTGATGCGGAGTCATTGAGCCCGACGCTTTGGGTGGCAGCGTCTGAGTCGGATTGCGTAATTCGCAGTGTGACGCCTTCAAAGAATTCACTCGAGCAGATTTTTCTGGACGCCGTGCGAGAGGTTCATCGTGCCGATTCATAACCTGGGTTACCGTGAATGGAATGGAACGCTGCATTCACCGTGGACGCGATGGATGGTCGTTGCCGAAATCGGAATCCGCCGCGCGTGGCAGAGTGCGTGGCTGCGCCGCATGATGTTTTTTGCGTGGGTCCCTGGCGTTGTTATGGGGTTCATGATTTTTCTCTTTGAACAAGCAGAGAAAAATGATGGTGCCGCTCGCGATGTTCTGGGAAACCTGACGTCCATCCTGCTATTGGGCCATGGAATGGGGAGTGACGCTGACGCATTGTTGCAGCATTTTCTTGAGTCAGAAGCGACTCCGGGCGAGCGGAGGCATGTTTTCTGGTCGTCACTCCTGTTGAATTTGTTCAGGCGATCTCAGCCGTTGATCCTGATCCCGATGGTCGGATTAATCGCGCCGCCGTTGATCTCTCAGGACTTTCGCTCTCGCGCGTTTTTGTTGTACTTTTCGCGGCCGCTGTCGAGGACTCAGTACATCCTTGGCAAGGCGATGACAGTGATTGCCTATCTGTCGATGATCACTTTGTTTCCGGCGGTGTGTTTGTTCGTCGTGGGAATTCTGTTGTCGCCGGATATCAGTGTGCTGAGTGCCACATGGGACTTGTTCTTCCGGATTGTGATTGTGTCAGCCGCCATCGTCGTGCCGTGTACGGCACTGTCGCTGATGTTGTCGTCCCTCACGACAGAATCTCGCTACGCCTCGTTCGGCTGGTTTGCGATCTGGATTCTGGGCTTTCTTACCTATAGCATCGCCGTCCCGTTTTCTTCGCCGGGTGATGATTCTTTGATGCAGTGCGTTTCTTTGTTTCACATCTTCAGCGACGTGTCAGGTTGGCTCCTGGATCCTCGACTTGCCGTGCCCGGCATTGAAACTCGACTGGTGACGCTGGGGGTTCTGACGGCTGTTTCTTTGGCTGTTGTGTATCGACGCGTGTCGGCTCCCATGCAGATCTAGCTGGACAGCGTCCTGTTTGTCCCCCTCTCCCCCCGATTTTTTGCGGATGCAGCGTGGTGTGACATGGCAGCGTTCTTGCAAAAAAATCAACGGCCCGCTGGCGGGCTAGGGATGGTCTTGGCTGGTAGGCGAAAATGCTTTAGATTTCCTGTATCCATTGGTCTATGCAGGGAAGCGAAGCGATGGGACATCGGTGGCCAGACGAAACGGAAATTGTGCGGGTATTTCTGGATGTGGAAGACCGCGAGTGTCGGCACTGCGGTCGGAAGATGCATGTCTGTGATCATCGGCGGCATCGGATCGAGACGCTGGACGGACCACGGAAGATTGTCTGCCGCCTGGTGAAGTGTATCGACCGAGCGTGTCATGGCCATCACCGCACTGTCAGCCCGGAAGCCGAACTGACCATCTGTCTGCCTCGTTCGATCTTTGGCTGGGATGTGTTTTGCTGGATTGGTCACCGTCGGTTTTCACGGCACTGGTCGGTTCCTCAGATCCGGGGAGAGCTGCAGGACAGCTATCAGATTTGCGTCTCTGACGATGCCATTGAAGATGTGATCGCCAGATATCAGGCCATCGTAGCGGCTCGAGAACAGGACTCTGAGCGGCTGATCGAAATCTATCGCGACGTGGATGACGTCGTGTTGAGCATCGACGGACTCCAGCCAGAAAAGGGTCACGAGACGCTTTATGTGGTGCGGGAACTGACACAGAAACGAGTGTGGTTTGGTGAGCCGCTGGTGAGTAGTTCGGCTCCGGAAGTCCGTCGGTTGATTGCTCGTGCGCGGGAATGGGCCGAGCGTCTTGGCAAACGAGTTCGGCTCTGGATGTCGGATAAGCAGGATGCCTTCCTGACCGGCATCGCGACCGAATTCCCTGACGTTCCGCATCGCTTCTGCCAGAACCATTTTCTGCGGGATGTGGCTCAGCCGATGCTGGAAGCAGACAGTCATGCGAAGGTTCGGATGCGGAGTAAAGTCCGTGGTTTACGGGCGATTGAGAAAGATCTGCTGGCGGCTCAGCGGGCTGAGGAGCTTCGCACGGAGGCAGACGACATCCCGAGGGAAAACATCACATCCGAAGACATCGCCGCCGCCGTGATGGACAAGAATGCTCCTCCGACGCTGTCGCCTTCGAATACGGTTGTGCTTGATTATTGCACAGCGGTGAAGGGAATTTTGAACGATGATCAGGGAGGTCCTCTGCATCCTCCCGGTCTTCGCATGGTCGATGCCTTACAGTCGGTGCGGGAATCCGTGGAACGCTGCCTTGCGACAAAAAAAGGGGCGCTGCGGAAAAGGCACTGAAACGTCTGGCGGGCAGCATCGATCGCGGTCTCGACTGCGTGGCTGAGGAACTGCCTGTGATTCGCGGGCATGTGGAAGTCGTGCGTTCCATTGCCGCGACTCTTGATCCGGCACAGGGCGACTGTGAGTCCCGCCGCGTTCGCTTCAGCGATTTGCATCGCACCTGTCAGGCCAGCACGGATGAAGTGCGAAAGCAGATGGCGAAAGTCCTGCTGAGCTTTGAACCGGGTTTATTTTCAGGTGGCGATATCGCAGGACTGCCTCAGGATAATCTCGATCTGGAGCGCTGGTTTCGTAACCCCAAAAACCACGAGCGCCGCATCCATGGACATCGTCATGCGGGTGTGCGCATCGTGCTGGAAGGGCCGTCCATGATTCACGCACTGGATCTCCACCAGCGTCACCCCGAACCGCTCACTTGCCGCGACCTGCTGGCCTTTCGCGACGCGACTCCTCACATCAGCCAACTCCAGTCGCTCCACCGCCGCAGTCTCATGCGCCGAGCACGCTCCACGAAGAAACGACCTCGACTTCTCGAAGAACTAGAATCCCGCTACAAAGACTCGTCTTAGCCCGCCAGCGGGCCGTTGAAAACAAGCGGTTAATGATCTACTTATGGCCGCGGCACACGTTGATCAGGATGGACTGCCACAAGCTTACAGCCACTGCCTTTCTGCCTTGATATCAATAGACAAGACTCATCCAGAAATCATCCCGTTGATTCGTCGATTCATGCATGTAGACAATTGGGGACTAATTTCAGACTCACTTGAAGCGCTGGTCGCAATTGATACAGAAGAGTCGTTACAGACAATGCAGGACATTCGGGATCGGTGGTACCTCGAGTTGAACAAGACCCAAAAGCGAATTGCTGACAAGTTTCTGGCTGAGTCCAATACAGCAAGAAGCGACGAACAATAACATGCAGCCGAGTTGCCGAAGGGCTGCGCACACATTTGAGAATCAGTCGCGGCAGCCGGCTGATCTTGGTCGTTATGCAGAAAGGACGGCAATTGGGCACGAATATGATTGAACTCAACGATCATCAATTGCTTGCGTTGTGGTCGGCTGCTTGCGCTGAGCGGGTTCTTTCCCTGTTTGAAGCTGCTGCTCCAGGCGACGAACGGCCAAGAAAGGCAATTGAAGCGGCACGGGCATGGGTACGCGGTGACCTCAAAATGTCCGAGGCCCGCAAGATTGCTTTCGCGTCGCATGCTGCCGCAAGAGAAACACATATTGAATCCGCATGCCTTGCAGCTCGCGCTGCCGGACATGCCGCAGCCACGGCTCACGTTGCAAAACATTCTCCACATGCTGCGGCCTATGCCATCAAGGCCATTGCGGAGCAGTGCTCAGAAAGCAAACACGAAAAGTTACTCGACGTTGAACGGGAATGGCAATTGCTTCAACTACCCGAGCACCTCAGGTAAACGCTAGAATCTGTAAAAAAATGCACGCGACTTGCGGATCAAGCGTTTCCTGATAGCAAAGTCACTTGGCCGCAACAGCGTGATTTTAGCCGTTACCCGGTTAATTGAGTTTACTCCGCTTACGGAGATTTAGCATTCCATCCATCGCTTTCATCATACTCGCTGCCGGTGCCACCGCTGTCTGTTGGCTCGTTGGCGAAATCTTTGACAGGCGGTGGCTTCGCTGCATTGCTGGTCCCGCATTTTCGATTCTGTTGGCGATCATTTGTGTGATTGTGTCAACGGTTCATGTATCTTTCAGTGACTCGGTCACTTATTCCGGAGCCACTAAGGAGTTCATTGCAGTAATTGTCGCTGCAATTGATCGTGGTGATGTTGACGCCGCTCACACGGAACTCCGAAAGTACGTCGAAGAGTCAATAGAAACGTATGAAGGCGGCGCATTTCTTCGGTGGTTGCGCGAACCGACCGAACGACTAGAAAATGGCCAGAAGTCGAGTCGTGAAAAGGGTAGATAGCCGCCTATACTGTCGCCACAGCCATGTGCTGGCTAGCCACACGTTGCGCCTGTGCCGTGGAGCCGCGCGGTTTTGAAGTGGAAACGCGATCGCCGCGGCTCGGTGATCTTGGTCGATACACAACAAGCAACGAAGGAAGTTTAACGTGCGATCAGCTTCCATGATGTTGCGGTTCAGTTTCCGGGTACTCCAGGGGTACCTTGTTGCAGGCGCCATTTGCGCTTTCAGCTTTTGCTGCCTTACGCAGTCAACGTATCACGCAATCAACATTCGAATCCCGGGCATCCAAACGGGGATTAGTGCGTTTCGCGGCCAATGGTCTCAGACCATGTATTTTCGGTGGTTTGGTTGGGATTGCGAATTGCTGCATTCCACAAGCGCAGGACTCGACTGGACATTTTCCAAACTCCGAATGAAAGAGGGGTTTTACTTTTCACATATCTCCACTTCACCGCAAAAGATTCGCTTTGCTTTTCCGCTCTGGGCCGCCGCAATACTCTTGTCTGCTTGGCCCATGGCAACGTTCATCCTCTATCTGAAACGCAGAATTACCCGACACGTCGCTGTCACCAAAATCGACTTCAAAGGGGATTGCGCTTCAGCTGGCACGGCTGTCAAAGCTGTGTAACAATGCGATGCACGCCGAGTTGCGGTGGTTCGTTTCTCACACTGTTCAGTGTCACTCGCCGCAGCCCGGTAATCTTCGTGGTTATGTCGTGAGGTCTTCTGCGATTTCAAATAGGAACCTGTATGTCTGACAAGTCGTCTCAGCCGGAACACTCTTACACGATTGGCGGACCTCGCCCTGTTATCCCTTTCTTACTCGGGGCAGTGGCCGTTGGCTTGTTGTGGTTCGCATGTCATTCGATGACATCGAATGTTAAGAACGTCACCGTGACTTATATGTACGAGACGTCCCCCGGAACGGCACATGGTAGTAAGGTGTATGCTGACTCGATTACTTTCTATCCCGGATACGTCGTCATGTCACACGGAAATGGTCACGGAAACGTCTTTTCAGTCGATCGACTTCGAGACTTCTCATACAGTCCTGGAAAGTAGACCATTCCTGCATAAAGCATAGGTTTGATGATCCACACATTTTTGAGTGCGATCGGTTCGTGTGGAAGTCAGTTGTGCCGTCGAAGAACAGATCGCGTCGTCGCGTTTCAATCTTGTCTCGCCATCCACCCTGCTGAAGAAACGTGAAAAATCAGCCGGACATCAGAAAACGGATCGTTAATCAGGAGATCAGCACGGACAACTCACTCGTGATTGGTCGGGCGCGCCTCCAGAGGGTGGGTGGTCATTGCTCGGCAAGGGGCGCTGCTCGGAACTCGCAGCCCGGCGTCAACTTGCAAACGCCACATAATGATAAAATGCATCGGAGCTGCCGTGCTGCGTTTTTTACATAGTACAAATTTACGCGCCACAGCCCGGTGATTCTGACGTTATCCGGTTGAAATCAAAGGACTCAAAATGACGCGACATTTGTTTTTATCGCTTTGCCTAATCGTCTTGGCGCCTGCAGTATTTGCCCAGTCAAATGGGACCGCTGAAGTCCGCCCGGCAGCTCCGCCAAGGATGTTTTCGTACCTCGCAACTGGCATGCGCGTCGGGATCGCAAACATCGAAGGCACAGCAAGTGTTCGGCTCAGCGTCTACACCGAGGAGAACGAGACGGTCGTCGTGGCGACGAGCAAGCTCCCGAGTTTCACCCTGGCGGCGACTGCCGCAAAGACGAATCTCGGCATTGAACGCGAACTAAAGGCGTACATGGAACAGAACGATCTGAAAGAAGCTTCTATGGCCCGCATTCGAATCCTTGGACACTCATAGTCTGCCTTTGGTACAATCGACGCAATTGGCGATGATTACTTAATGATTAGCCTTGACGACGATGCGACCATCACACCCGAATTCACGCAAAAGCGCCGACGGATCATCCCGAAAACATCTGTCGGGTCGATTGACCTCGACGCAAGCCCTGTCCGGTTTATAACGGACCCTGATCGCCACCCGAGCAAACCCAACGGAGAACAATAAAAATGCACCCGAGTGGCCGTACTGGTTTTTTGAAATGGAGACTCGCTCACGGCCAGCGAGTCAGCTTCACCAATGGACGGCCATCCACGCATTGCAAGCGTTGCATCGAAAAAGCGTGATGAGGATTGACCTTGTTGGCCCCTTACTGCTATTGAAGGACCAAGCCATTGATTTGCATGGCCATGACCTTTAATCACATCCACAATAGGCGGAACGCCAGCCCGACACCGTTGGGACGAACTGTCGCTGAATAGTACTGTTGGTTAGAAATCAATCAATCAAGAATATTGATCAGGAGCATCCTGCATGATTTTCATTTCGGGAAACATCTAAGACGAGAACGAGATATGAAGTACTTGTCTTCCATAGATGGGTTAAGAGCGATCGCAGTAATAGCAGTGATCTGGTTTCACATTTCTTCGAGGACATTGCCAGGCGGGTATCTTGGTGTCGATGTTTTCTTTGTGATATCTGGATACTTGATCTATAGGATAATCGATTCCAATATAAAGAATAACACGTTTTCGATTGCCGAATTCATGACAAAGCGAGCACACAGGTTGCTTCCTGCTTTGTTTGTCACTGTGATTGGGGTGCAGATTGTTTCAATTGTATTGATTCCTGGGTCAAACAAGTCGCTAACCGGAATGCATGGTGTTGCGGCGATATTCTCGAGTTCGAATATCTTTTTGTGGCTAAAAACGGGCGGTTACTGGGACACGGGTTCATCGTTTCTTCCGCTATTGCACACCTGGTCTTTGTCTTTGGAGACGCAGTTCTATGTGTTGATCGCGTTGGGTATGGTTGTAGTTCATAAATCAATCAGGTTCCGCACGGTGATTGTTTTCGCACTTGGGTCAATGTTGATTGGGTTGATTTTGAATCAGTTTCACGCAAGGTCAAGTTTTTATCTTCTGCCATTTCGGATGTGGGAGTTGCTGCTTGGGTGTATTGTGGGGCATTTGGTTAATAATTCATATCTCAACGGCGTTTCTTGCTATGTCTCAAAGTGTTTAACCGTAACGGGCGTGGCGTTAATTGTGCTTGTGTGTTTGTTTGCTGGTAAGATGGACTCCGGTTTCTACGTTTGTGAAATGCTTGCATGCCTGGGGACCGGAATATTTCTGCTGGTGGCGGAGGTTCAGGATTCTGCCGCGGGAGGAACAAACGGGCCGTCGAATGTTATTGTGAGGGGAATGTTTTATATTGGGCGAATTTCATATTCGTTGTATTTATGGCATTGGCCAGTTGTTGTGATTTTTAAGTATCTTAAGCCGGATCTCGATGTGATTGCAGTTGTGTTAGAGCTTAGCGTGATTCTTCTTCTGGGGATGTTATCGTATTATATTGTCGAGAGTCGATTTAGGATGCGATCGGGGAACCCGAGATGGATTGCACTAAGTTCGCTTGGAATAATTGCCTTCGGTTCATGCATTTTAACGATGGAGATCCATAGCTCATGGTTCTGGCGATCTTCTGTGGCCAGCACAATCGACCTTCCCTGGAATGGTAATGTGGGATCGGAGTTCGAGGCGACTAAGGCCATTCTGAACAAGAAAAATGCACTCATCGTTGTAGATGGGGGGCCATCAGCGACCGAAATTTCATTTTCAGGATCGTCGCATGCGCGTACCTTAATTTCTTCGTTTCTGGATGTGTCAAGAAATGAAGGCTGGACATTAAAGTCCCTTGCGTCAAGTGGCGTTGGCATGACGACAGATAATGTCAAGACGCGACCATTTGCTGAGGTTCTGAACATTAATAGATTGCAGATAATAGGAGCTGAACCGCCTGATATTGTAGTTGTCGCTGGTAAATGGTCTGATGAATTAGACGAGGAAAAGTTTAATCGTCTTTGTGACCAGATTGAAAGTATGTGTGAAATTGTGCCTGATGTTATTCTTTGCCTGCAAGTGCCGGAGATCAGTTGTGATTTACCTCTTCCGGCTGCAATCACATCAAATTATCTGAATTGTATGGATGATAATCTTTTGCCTGTGACGGATGAGTGGAAATATTGGCATGGGAGAATGATGTCAGAGTTAATTTCAATTAAGCGACCAAATTTTCACCTCGTGGATTTGTCAGTGCTTTTTTATGAAACAAAAAGCAATAAAAGTAATTTTGCTCCCAGTGGGATTGTTGTTTATTCTGATAATGACCATCTAAACGCATACGGATCTGCGCTGGTTGCGAACAGGATTCTGATACCATGTATCAAGTACATTCTCAATCCCAGTGAAGAGTATGATTATTATGGAGTAATTGGCCGGCAGGGCGATGCACCGATGCCGCCGACTGATGCTGTTCCTGCTTCGCAATCGTCTGTTCCGCCGGGCCAATGATCTTTAGACGTGATTTGGTTCACGTTGCTCCAGCGAGATCGCCGCGATTATCTATCCTGCTGCCGGGGATTGGATCGCATATCGCGAAAAGCTCGTCCCTGACTCAAAGCACTAAGTCAAGCGAAACTCCGCATAGCAATGCAATGCCCGGCGAGTTGGCGTCGGTGCCAAACTCACTTTACCAAGTCGCTTGCGCCAACCGGGTGATTGCCATTGTTCGCATTTCGTAGATTCCGCCGCGTTGGAGAATCGCATTCATCGCAATGCGGTTTGATCGTGTTGGCTGCGACTGGTTGCTGAACGCAGGGCTCGGCAGAATGAAATCGCGGAATTGTCCACAGATGAACACGGATGAGCACAGATGAATCGCAGGTCGCAGGCGGGCTTTGAACGCGGCTTGATTTGAATCCGCAGTGCATGACGTCTTGACGGCGGACATTCAATGCTCTTGCCATGGG
>CAIXQV010000447.1 GCA_903921605.1 uncultured Planctomycetaceae bacterium
ACCTGCCCGATTGCTCAGGCTCATCGCATTGCGAATCTAACGGTGGTGTCTGTTGCTGAACTGCTGGGCGAAGCCATTCGCCGCGTACACCGCAATGAATCGGTCAGCTATTTGTTTGATTGATGGTGGGGAAATCACCAACGGGTCGCACGCAACACCCGTAGCGTTGGCTTCAGCCAACGTGCGGTTCAGCAACGTCGACTGAACTCGACGCTACGGTCGAAGGCCAAATTCAACTGCTGCCGGCGTCCTTAACACAGCTCACTCAGAATCTTCACCGCATTCAAGTGCGTGATCTGTTCCCTTGCGGGTGCAGGTAACTCGGACTCCTGCAGCTTCAGCTTTGCCGAATCGAATGCGAAGAACGGTGAGTGCGAACCGAACAGAAGCCGTTCAGACGGAAGACTTTGAACTTGCCGCTCAAGACCAGCGAGTCCTTCCAGGGTGGCGATGTCGAAATAGACTTTCCCTGCTGCCGCCAGTTGTCCATGAAGTTCAACCGCAGAACTTGAGACGGCATTTAACAGGATCACAGGCAGATTCGGAAAATCGCCCAACGAAGTCAGCAGCGGTTTCAGATCAACGTCTTTGGTCATCAGCAATCGATGTTGCGTGCGAGGATCTTCCTGGCGAACGGCAATCTGCAACAGCATATGTTTTTCTGCGAGCAAACTGAGTAACTGCTTGAAGCGTGGATCTTCCAGAGTGTAATCGTGATAGCCCGGCAGAAGTCGCACGCCTTTCATGCCATGGAGCTCATGGCAACGACGGACATCTTCTTCCCACGCCGGCAGGCTGAGGTTGATAGCACCGATTGAAAGCAGCAACTTCTCATCGACTGAACGACACTGATCAACCAGCCATTTGTTGGCGGCGGCGAGATCATTGTGCAGCAGTCCATCAAATGTTCCGGCCCATGCCTGGCTGACTCCATTTTGCATGAGAGCCGCAGCCAGCTTCGAAGTTTCATCGAGCGGCAGTCGGCGATTGGGCCAGCGTGACAGAGAAACGTTGACGTCGATGATCACAGACGAACTCCTTTGGCCTGCAGGATTGGAGACATCAGACGTCGAAGATTTTGCCCAAGAATCATCTGCTTTTCCTCCGGAGTAATCTCGGCCGCCGTTACTTTTCCCAACTGCGACGCAAAACTTCGACCGGCCACATCGCTGCCGTAGAGAACTCGTGAAGCCCCCAGTTCGCGGACCGCCATTTCTACGAGGCCGGCCGTGGGATCACCACCTCCGAGATCCACGCTGACGTGTGGCAGATCGCGAATCGTGCGAATCCCCAGCTCCCAATTGCCACCCGTGTGACCGCAGATGATGGATGCTTCAGGATGGCGAGAAGCCAGAGCATGTAAGTCGGCCGGAGTACTTTCGCCGTCAAGATTCCCGGTCGTCTTCAGCCACGTGTGTTGATAGATGATGGCCTTCAACTCGATGGCACGGCGAACAATCGCATCAACACTCGCGCTGTCGCAACGTTTGGCAACCCAGAGTTTGATCCCGGTCATTGGGCCATCTTTGACGCAGCGATCGAGTTCCTGCAAACTTTCCTGTTCGTATTCGGGGTTCAGATAGACGAACCCGAACGCTCGATGATGCCAGTGGCTGATGGCCTGCAGAACCTGATCGTTCTGTTCGCGAAATTGTTCGGGCGTCGGAGCGATGAGGAACGGGGCACCCATAAAGAGCACCAGGCGTTCAATCTGCATCCGATCGGCAACTTCGATGAGTCGAGCCATCTTCTCATCGGGAGTTCGCCCGGGGATGCCATTCAGATGACAGTGCAGATCCCAGATCAAAGGGCCACCTCGCGATCATGATTCTTGAGCGACTGGTAGCGGGAGAGATCGGCGATCAAAGTTGCTCAGGCGACCAGAGACTTGGAGTCTACCGAGTTTGATCGGCGACGAAAGCATCGTGCCACAGGCATCATGAATCCGATGAACGCAACGAAAACAGCCCCGCCAGGCTCGGGGACCACGGCGACCGTGCCCGTGAAGGTTCCTTCCATAGAAGCGATTTGGAATTGTCCCAGATGGCTGAACATCGTAAACGCAGTCGGACTGCCGAAAGGATTGAAGGAAGGTAACGTTATTCCAGAAGTGATAGTTTCGTTGTCACCTAAGGAAAAATACTCATTATCTTTGCTTAGGACTCCCTGATCCCCACTGCCAAATCCACTGAAGCCCACAGTTGTGAATCCGTTGAAGACTGCGTTTCCACCAACAAAATTTGACAACTGCATGACAAATCGAAGTGACTCCGCTCCGTTTGTTCCGTTAAGCGTATTTCCACCAGGTTGCGTGCCAACCACCCCAAGTCCTCCACTGGTGCCTCCCGCTACCTGGTAGCCAATTATGCTGTCACCAGAAACGGCATTTGCCGTTACAGTGAGAGTAGCTGTGAACGACACTCCACCGTCAACAAGTCCGGTTTTGACGACGCTGTAAGAATTTCCCAACGGCCCCGAAGGCCCAATATTCTTGAGGTTGTATTCCCAGATAACAGCGGCGTCACATTTGGCCGAGCAAAAAGCTAACAGTTGCGCAAATGCGACACATCGAATCAAGTTGCAAATCATGGTGTTTATCCCCTAGGAATTCATGGTGTCCCGGGAGATTACCTAGCGTTGCACTTGAGTCAATTCTTAAGACTTTCCCAATATCCAGGAATTCCCTGGATATTTCCAAAGCCTGTGCTTATGCCCCTAGGGCATAACAAACTGGTGCCCCTCAGGCTTTACCGTAAGCACCGGGCATGGCGATTTTCGGACGATGCGTTCAGCGACGCTCCCCATCAACACATGCATCAGACCGGATCGCCCGTGACTTCCTATCACGATCAGGTCGATGTCCAGCTCGCGGGCGTAGTCGATGATCTCCATAAAGGCCGGCCCGATGCGGACTTCTCGAACAATCGGCTTGTCGTTGCTCCATCCATCTGCCGGAAGCTTACTCAGCAATCTCATCGAGTCGACTCGCATCACTTCAGTCTGAGCTTCC
>CAIXQV010000448.1 GCA_903921605.1 uncultured Planctomycetaceae bacterium
ACTGGCCAATCTGAAGCTGCTCAAACGACTCGACCTGACGGACTGTTCCGCCATCGGGGACGGGACTCTGAAGGTTATCGGAGGCCTGACGAATATCGAAGCCCTGGTGCTGCGTCGAGCGGGCTTTACCGACGCCGGGCTTGAAAATGTCAAAAGTCTTACAAAGCTTCGCGCCATCGATTTGCGAAACAGCAATGTTACGGATGCTGGAGTTGCTCATCTGGCGGGGATTAAATCACTCGTGGATGTGCAGTTGGAGAAATCCAAGGTGACCGACCCGGGAATTGAACACCTGCGAGGGCTTCCATTGAAATCCTTAAATCTGAATTACACGGCTGTCACAGATCTGGCAATGCCGGCTATCGGTAGTATCAGTACTCTCGAATCACTCCAGATGGAAGCGTCTCGTCTGACGGATGTCGGCATGGTGGAGGTCGCAAAATTGAAGAAGCTGAAACGCTTTGGCTGCCGACTGGCCGATGTGACCGGAGCTGGCGTAAAGCATCTCGCTGGACTCACCGAGCTGACTCGCCTGGAACTGCGAGAGACATCGCTTGATGATGAAGGTCTGGAAGTTGTCAGCAATTTTCCCAAGCTCACATATCTCGACATCAGTGAATGCCGATTGGTCTCCGGGGATGGCATCGCCAAGCTCGGCAAGTTGACAGGGCTCACATTTCTGGAACTGCGAGAAATCAAAAAGGTCAAAGATGAGAGTTTCGCGGCTCTGGCCACACTGACGAATCTCGTTGATCTGAACGTATCAGCGACTCGAATCACAGATGAATCAGCTGCGGTACTGCTGAAGATGCAGAAGCTGGAGCGGCTGAGTGTGGCTGGATCTCAAATGGGTGACGCCGGAATCGTGCAACTTGGGCAACTTCCGGCGTTGAAGTGGCTGGACCTGACAGCTTCCAATCCGACAGAAGACACGATCAAGACACTCAAAGCCGCGAAGCCAAATCTTGAAATCCTGAGCGCCGCAAATTAAAGCATCCCGAAAATCCCAGCCGCTCGCTATAAACGACCTCGCAAGATCGAATGAAGCCAAAACACAATATGCTTACCGACACTTCAAAACGCACTCGCAGCGAATCGCTTTTTAAACACGCATCCAAGTTGATTCCAGGCGGAGTCAACAGTCCTGCTCGAGCCTTTGGCGGAGTTGGCGGCACACCACCGTTCATGAAGCGAGGAGATGGCGCCTACCTGTTTGACGTCGATGGCAATCGCTTCATCGATTACATCGGTTCGTGGGGCCCACACCTGTTTGGACACCGTCACCCAAAGATTCTTCAGGCGATTGAGCATGCGTTGACAATCGGCACCAGCTTCGGCGCGCCGACGGAGGCGGAAGCGGAGCTGGCTCAACTTGTCATTGAAATGGTGCCGTCGATCGAGATGGTGCGAATGGTGAACTCGGGCACCGAAGCGACGATGTCGGCCATTCGCGTCGCACGAGGATTCACTGGGCGCAATGGGATCGTGAAGTTTGCCGGTTGTTACCATGGCCATGTCGACAGTTTGCTGGTCGCCGCCGGCAGTGCCGCATTGACACTTGGTTGCCCATCCAGCCCTGGTGTTCCCGCTGGTGCCACTGCAGACACATTGGTTCTGCCGTATAACGACTGCGAAAGTCTGCTGACCGCGTTTCAAAAGAACGGTGATCAATTAGCGGCCGTCATTCTGGAGCCAGTGGTTGGCAACATGGGCTGCGTGATCCCAACGCCCGAGTTTCTGGCATTACTACGTGCATTGTGTACTCAACACGGAACAGTGCTGATCTTCGACGAAGTCATGACGGGCTTTCGCGTTGCCTCCGGAGGCGCTCAGCAACTCTTCGGCGTCATGCCCGATATGACGACACTGGGAAAAATCATTGGCGCTGGCATGCCAGTTGGAGCCTACGGTGGTCGTGCCGAGATTATGAATTGCGTTTCACCTGTCGGAAAGGTCTACCAGGCTGGCACGCTGTCCGGCAATCCCGTGGCAATGGCCGCAGGAATCGCGATGCTGAGTCTGATTCGCGACGAGAATCCCTATCCGAAGCTGGAAACGACGAGTGCGATGTTGGCTGATGGCTTTCAGTCGGCAGCGGAAGACAACGGAGTCCCAGTCACGATCAACCGGGTTGGCAGTATGCTCACAGTATTTCTGACCTCGAACGGAGTCAGTGATCTGTCTTCGGCAACGTCGTCAGATACAGCCCTGTTTTCAAAGTGGTTTCACGGCTTGCTGAACCGAGGCGTGTATCTTCCCTGCAGCCAGTTTGAAGCCATGTTTGTCTCGGCTGTGCACACGTCGGAAGATATTGAGCAAACAATCCTTGCGGCCCAGGCCGCTTTTGCAGCTCTGAAAAGCTGATCAATCTTCAGAAGATACCTGCCATCAAATATGCTCCGGACTAGCCGCAGGTCGTCAGCCCTGAGCCAGGGGCATTACGATGCAGACGTTGTCGCAACTCTGCAAACCGGTTGTAAGGATTCCTCTCAACAGTCTGGATCTCTGAGCCACAACGGATCTGCCAACGGGCCGCCCGGTGTTGATTTTCTGCAACAGATCCGTCGCACGGGGGCTTGCCCCCGTTTCGGTCCGGCAACATTGTTGCATAGACGGGACGGATGAAGCACGTTCACGCCATTAACTCGGGTTTCCGCTAAAAGACAGGCGAGAAGTACGCCATTCAGACCTAAGTTTGGACACATTCCTGGTCTACGCAACTCTGCGTAAATCCCAGCATTCATTCAAGATAACTTCGGAAAACTGTTTCGATGCAGACAACGTCAGTTTTGGAACGCCCGAGAGAAGTCCGCCCGGTCGCAGACACGGTGGCCGAACCCACTCAGAACTTCTCAAGCCTTGTAGCGCAACACACGGTCGATCTTCCAGGGACAGAATGGCTCACTCGAATCCCGCTGACGTCTCCCAGGGAAAACGTGAGATGCCTGTCTCTGACTCACCGATTTATGAAGCGTGCATTTGATATCGCCTGCGCGATAACTCTGGTGATTTTGACATCGCCGCTTCTGCTTATGGCGGCCATTCTTGTCAAACTGACATCACCGGGACCTCTGATTTACTCACAGACTCGCGTCGGTTTGAATCTTCGCACAAAGAAGAAAAAAGATCGTCGGGAACAAGCACAAAGTCTTGCTGCTGATCATTCCGACCGCCGCAAACCTGGTCGTGATCGCCGCGAGTTGAGCAACTATGGTCGCCCATTCACGATCTACAAGTTTCGCACAATGCGAACCGACGCCGAACGCAACGGGGCTCAGTTCGCCAAACAAGGTGACGCAAGAATCACATCGATTGGACGGTTTCTTCGCAGAACACGAATTGATGAACTACCACAGCTCTGGAATATCCTCAAGGGCGACATGTCTCTGATTGGGCCCCGTCCGGAGCGTCCTGAATTCATGATGAAGCTTCAGGAACAAATCCCGAACTTCATCGACCGACTGGGACTGAAGCCAGGATTGACCGGTATCGCGCAAGTCGTCAACGGATATGACAACGAACTGGAAGGCTTTCACCGCAAAGTGTCTTACGACCTGCTCTATCTGCAAAACTGCAGTGTCTGGAACGACGTTAAGATCCTGTTCCGAACCGTTCGCGTGGTCATTACAGGTGAGGGTGCTTTGTAAGGTTCGCCTGTCACTTTATCACAACCGATTAAAACAGAAAGACGCCAACCAAGAATGGTTGGCGTCTTTCTGTTTGTAATATTCCGTGGCCGGGTCTCAGACTACGGTGAAGCAACCTGGGCTGGCGGATCTTCGTTATGTTCGTGAATTGCGATGGCCACCCCAGTCGCAGCAGCACCGATTACTGCCAGGGCCACGACGTCCATGAGACCGAAGCCAGAACTTGGCTGGTTATAGTTGTCGTAGTAAGGATCATAATAGTGTTCGTAGGCCTGGCCCCGAACAATCTCTTCGCTGGCTGCAACCACAAACCCATCCACGGCACCGGACGGAGCTGTCCCGTTTTTCCAAAGTCGCACAGATGAATTCATAGAGCCCACAGAAATTTCGTGGGCTCCGCCCCGAACTCCAGTGATCAGGAAGTCTCCTTCGGTACCAGTCGTCGTACGAGCAATCGTGGTCCCGTCGAACTTCAGTTCAATCTGAGCGTTCTCTACGGGTCTCTGGTCCGAGGTAAACACTTTGCCACGCAAAGCCCCGTCGGCTTGCAATTCGACATCACGAGCAATCCTTGCTCGCTCGATAGCAGCACCGCTGTCAGAGGCAGATCTTCCAGCACGGTCGTTATCGAAAGCAAAAGCCGTGTTGGAGATCAGGATCCCAAAGCATACCGCGATGCTGGCGGCTTTGTTCAATGATGAGTACTTTCGCATCTCTTTGAGACCTTTTCATTAATGTCAGTCGCCGTCGATCGACGCATTGCGACAGCCACGACTCGTTGGGCAGCCCTCTGGCCTCCCATACCCCCCGAACGAAAATAGCCCGGGAAAGACCGATCGTTGAAAATCGCACTTGATCGATTCATCGACAAAGGCAGAAAGAGTGCTACATTCGGAACAGCCAGAAAAAACAGATTCCGCAGAAAAACCCGGATCGGCAGTTTTCGCGGAAATGGTCCAAGGCGGAATTTTTTCGTGGGCAAACGGAGTTGACGAAACCCAGGAAAGACCAGGAGATTTTCATCTCACCCCAACTCAGCGGCTAACTTGACCGAGCATCGAATACCCCTGACGATACCTTCCTGGCTCACCCTGTCTTCATTTAATGGTTTCCGCTCGAAGAAGGAGCTTGCGTTGGTTGTTCCTATTGGGCGAGGCGCGGCCGATAATCCGGCAAACCGGTTTCTGCCGATTCTTGTGGAGGCCGATTATGAGCAGATGGAGTTCGACGACGACTTCCGGTCCGAGCTTGAACGCCCCAGGACAATGTATTTCGATGACACATCACGGACGATCATTTCAGAAAACGACAGCCCGGATGTCCCCTTTCAATACAGCCTGAATCCGTACCGTGGTTGTTTGCACGGATGCAGCTACTGTTACGCTCGCCCATCGCATGAGTACCTCGGGTTCAGCGCGGGACTTGACTTTGAAACTACGATCCTGGTGAAACGGAATGCTGCTTCATTGTTTCGCGACTGGCTGACTCGATCAAAATACGAATGCCAGGCAGTCATGCTGTCCGGTATTACGGACTGTTACCAGCCCGTCGAACGTAAACTGCAGATTACTCGACAGTGCATTGAGGTCGCCTGTGAAGCTCGACAGCCCATTTCCATAATCACTAAGAACTCCTTGATTACACGAGACATTGACCTGCTTAGCGAACTGGCGGATCAGGGCTTGTGTCGAGCCGCCATCAGCATCAACAGTCTGGATCAATCACTGACAAAACGGCTGGAGCCTGCCTGCACCGCTCCGGCTGGCCGTGTTGAGGCGATCTCTCGTCTGTCGTCTGCCGGCATCCCAGTCCACGCCATGATTGCTCCGATTATCCCGGGGATTAATGATCACGAAATCCCTTCTGTGCTGAAGGCGGTTGCTGAGGCAGGAGCTAAATCGGCCAGCTTCATTATGATTCGACTGCCACTGACGGTAGAAACTGTTTTTCTGGATTGGCTGAAGCGTCATCATCCGACTCATGCCGCCAAAGTAGAGTCTCGCCTGAGAGCTGTTCGTGAAGGAAAGCTGAATCAGAGTGAGTTCGGACTTCGCATGCGAGGAACCGGGCCAATTGCCGACCAGATCAGCGCCTTATTCAATCTGCATCGAAAACGCTGTGGGCTGACCGAAACATTGCCCGCGTTGAGAACAGACCTCTTCAGACCTCCTCGAACATCCGGCGGTCAGCAGCATCTTTTCTGAGTCCCGAGTTTCCAAATCAGTCTTTGAGTCTGCCCGGGAAACAACCGACTGACTGTGGGACGAACGCTTCGCAAAAGGTATTCTTCAGGACAACCAGTCGCGGGACTGCTTTCATCAGCTCAGGCATCTCCAACACGGACCTTTGCATAGTTCTGCAACGACAATCGAAAGTCATGAATCTGTGGACGAATCGGAGAAACCAGAACTGACTCTTCTGCAGATATCGGATCTGCATTTTGGACCGCCCTATCGAGCAGAGGCTGGTGAGGCTGTCCTGCGTCTGGCCAATAAATCAGCCATTGACGCCATCATTGTCAGCGGCGATCTGACACAGCGTGCAACGCGGGAGCAATTTGAGGCGGCTCGAGATTTTCTGTCGCGCCTGCCTTCAGTACCACAATTGGTCATTCCGGGAAACCACGATGTGCCGCTCTATCGCTTCTTTGAGCGGATGCTGACTCCCCATGGTCTTTATCAAAAGATCATCTCTTCGGAACTGAATCCCGTATTGAAAGTTGGCAAAGCGATCATCGCAGGAATCGATTCGACGTCGCCACACACGGCGATTAGTAATGGTCGGATCTTTCGACGTCAACTTGAGGCCTGCGCAGAGTTGTTCCGCGATGCTCCCGCCGATGCGATTCGGATTGTGGTGGCTCATCATCCGTTTGTTCCGGCTCCGGATTGCCTGCGCGACAAACGAGTGCAACGAGCAGTCCGAGCCATGAACATCTTCGGGGAACTGAATATCGAACTGGTGCTGGGCGGACATCTGCACCGCGCCTACGCCGGTGAATCATCGGACTTTTATCCAGCCATGCCTCGCGATCGAAGCATTCGAATTGTGCACTGTGGGACGACGACCTCAAGACGCGGACGAGGCAGAGAAGCCGGCAGAAATTCGCTGAATCTGATCGAGTTCAGAAAACAGACACTAACAGTGTCTCACTTTCTTTTCCGGGATGAGTCTCAATCATTTACGGTTGAACGTCGCCATATCTTCCAGAGGCGACAATAACCATAGCGGGGTCGCTGAATGTGCACGAACTTGATAGCAGCGCAGATCTCGACAGTGCGCAGAATCAAGACTGCAGAAAGAATGAACAGAGAGGCGTTGTCGCCTCTCTGTGGATTAACCAGAACGCCAATTCAGAACGTCAATCTGCTACTCGTTACTGTGCTTTGGTCTGTCGAAGTTCCTCGACGGCTTTCCGCAGCTCGTTCAGCTCGGAACGCAGATGTTCGTTTTCATTGCGAAGCTTGTGAATCTCATCACCAACCTCAGGTCGATGGACCTTCATTGAAGCCTTGATCGCACGGGCAAGTTCCTCTTTCGCAGCGTGTAGTTCTTTCTCCATCGCTCCAGCACGATTCATGAGTTCATGAGCCATGTCGTGCATCTCTGCAGCCTTCAGATTCTCCGCAGCCATTCGCACGTGCCTGATTCGTCGCCCTGCTTGCTCCAGCTTTTCAGCATGCTCTCGATGTTGCGGCGGAATCTCTGACTTCTGATGACGTTTGATTAGCTCGAAAAGTTTGCCTTCTGCGGTAAAGATCTGTGCATCCAATTCATGGATCTCCTGCTCCGGAGCCTTGTTGGCCCCAGCTTTTTCCCGAGCTTCACCAAGATCCCTTAAACGCTCTTTCAGATGAGCAATATCCGGATTCTCTGGTCGGTGATTCGGACCTTTCTTTCCTGATAGCTCCGTCGCCCGAGCCATGAGTTCCTTTGACTCCTGAAACAACTTCTCGGCTTCATCCTTATGGCCGTTCTCAAGCAATTGAGCTGCCTCAGATTTCACAGCCTGGGCTCGCGATGTCAGTTCATCCGCTTCATCGGCGTTCACGAATCCCAGCGAGACAGAGACAACTGCTGACAAAATGAGACTGGCAAGCGTGGCAAATCGCATGGAGTAACCTTTCTTTGAGGTCGGTGCATACTACGAGGCAGGAGCTGAAGTCTAAAGACTTGCGGCACAAGCGACCAGAGGTTCTTCAGCAACGAAGCGTCTGTGTTCCAAAGCTGCACTACTCTTCAGAAGCACGCGAAAGCAGACCCCTCAAGCACATGCAGCTCAGGCGATGTCAACTATCCTCGGGCCGAGAACCTCGAATCGCGGCTCTATCCCAAGCCCTGGCTTTGTGCTTGCCTGCATATACCCGTTCACGCGCTGGGGAGCACCTGAGGCATTACTGACGCTGACATAGCTATTGAAGTCCGTGCTGGTGAAACGGAATTCTTCAGGCGTGCTGTGAGCCAGATGTGCGATGGCCGCAGTTGTGATGTCGCCACCCCAACTGTCTTCAAGCGTCATTCCGATTCCCATCGACACACACAGGTCACGAACCTGTTTAGTCTTCGTCAGTCCACCGAGCTTGCTGATTTTCAGATTAACAACGTCCATCGCAAGATCCGCTTTGGCTCGCAGCAACATCTCGAGGCTGTCGACATTCTCATCAAGCACGAACGGATGGTCTGTGTTTCTGCGGACCGCGAGACATTCTTCGTAAGTCAGGCAGGGTTGTTCGATATAGACATCGACACTTCGAACGGCACGAACAACTCGCATGGCCTCGTGCTGCGTCCATCCGGTATTTGCATCAGCAACCAGTCGATCCGACGGGAGCAACATCGAACGAACAGCGTGGATCCGTTCAATATCGGTATCCGAATCACCACCAACTTTGAGCTGAAAGCGGGTGTAGCCGTCAGCTCGATATCCGGCGACTTTGCGAGCCATCTCTTCGGCCGATTCCTGAGAGATCGCTCTGTAAAGTCGAACACTTTCGCCAAAACGGCCGCCCATCAGGACACACACCGGCAGTCCAGTGG
Source organism: uncultured Planctomycetaceae bacterium (assembly GCA_903921605.1). Next base: position 8,685 of record CAIXQV010000448.1, read on the forward strand.
CCTTTCCAAGGATATCCCAACAAGCGATATCGATTCCTGCTTTCACGTAAGGATGCCCCTTGAGAGCTGCATCCATGCGATGATTCAGGACAGAAAGCTGTCGCGGATCAAAACCGATCAGATGTGGACCGAGTTCCCTAAGTCCGGCACGCACGCCTTCGGCATAAGCTGGCAGATAGAACGGCCCCAAAGGACACACTTCACCGTAACCGATCAGACCACAATCTGTTTCGACCCCGACGACGGTGCTGTCAAAAACAGAGACAGACTTACCGCCAGACCACTTGTAAGTCCCCTCGTGCAACGGAAGGTCAACGCGATGCGCGAAGATGCGGGCGATTTTCATGGGAGACTCTAGAATAATGCGTTTGTGCAAGAACCGAAAACCAAAAACCCTAACCGGTCGGCTAACGCCGTAACACTCGCCTTAGTTCGGCAATAGCATCCCGGTTCTTTGATCCAGGCCCAGCATGATGTTCATATTCTGTACGGCAACTCCGCTGGCCCCTTTGATCAGATTGTCGATCGCCGCAAACACCACCAACTGATCTCGATTGAAGCGGACTGAGATGTCACAGAAGTTCGTATACGAGACGTCTTTTGTGTTTGGGATATGGTCAACAATTCGAATAAATGGCTGCCCGGCATAGAAGCTGCGGTAGATCTCCAGCAACTGAGCCTGCGTCTGGGTCGCTTTCAAGCGAGGATAAATAGAACAAAAGATTCCTCGATCCATCGGCATCAGATGAGGATTGAAGGCAACCTGAACGCCGGCACCACAGACATCCGTGAGAACCTGTTCAATCTCTGGCGTATGTCGATGCTTGCCAATGCTGTACGCGGTCACAGACTCGTTGCACTCTGAGAACAGGTTGGACAGTTTGGGCGTCCGCCCCGCACCGCTGATGCCGCTCTTTGCATCGATAATGATTCCGGTGGGTTCAATCACTTTTGCCTGAAGCAGCGGAGCCAGAGCCAGAATGGACGTGCTGGTATAGCAACCAGGATTCGCAACCAGCTCCGCATTCGGAATACGATCGGCATAAATCTCCGGCAAGCCATAGACAGCGGTGCTCAGACGCGTCGGGTCTGTGTGAACATGCTCGTACCAGGTTTCATAAACGCCCGGATCTCTGAGCCGATAGTCCGCACTGAGATCAACCACGCGACAGCCGGCCTCAAGCAACTGCGGGATCGCCTCCATACTCGCCGTGTGCGGCAGACAGCAGAACGCAATGTCGCACAGCTTTCCGGCCTGTTCTGCCGAAAGGTTTTCGCATCGCAAATTGAAGAGCCCTGTTAGCGACGGGTGAACTTCGCTCAAAAGGGGTTTGTTCTCCTGGCGAGTCGTCGCAGCAACAACTTCCGCCTGAGGATGACGGGCGAGGATCTTCAGGAGTTCAAGAGCCGTGTAGCCGGTTGCACCGAGAATCGCGATTCGAGCCATGTGGGTCGCCGTAGCGGAAAGAGGGGTTCGGGAAGAGTTGATAATCTTCGTGGCCTTGGAGTATAGAGGTCGACACCTGTCACTCAACGACAGCATATCAACCGTCCGGCAGTTTCTGCAGATTCGGAGTCTTCGGGTTACTCAAAAAAAGGCCGCAGAAGCCACAGCTCCGCCCAGAGTCCATGGAGCAGAAAACGCCTCCGCGACCGACGACCACCTCGAAATCCGGCAGCGATAGCACTATCCAGGTCATTGGCCGCAAGACTTGCTCGTCCAGCCCTCCAAAATACTTCATCAGCGTCACGACCGGCGCTTTCGGCAGAAGTGTCAAATCCAGAATCATCCGCACATCCCTTACATTTTAACTCAACAGAACAGGTTTGAACCGCCGATCGATATGAGTAACCGTCACTGCCGGCGCATCCGGCACACATTCTCTGTACGGCTCGATCGGAACAATCGATGAAACCCACACGAATCTTTGCCACGGCTTCTCTGATCATCAGCAGCGTTGCTCTGATAACAGCCGCCAGTATCTCCGTCGGAGATGAACCCGGTGTTGTCCGGATGGCAGCGTTTAAGCCACAGGACGGAGC
>CAIXQV010000449.1 GCA_903921605.1 uncultured Planctomycetaceae bacterium
CGTTGGCTCTCGACGCCCTCGACCAGTCGATCGCTCAGAACCTGCGAGCCCCTGAGTCGGCGTTCGACATCGTGCATATTGTGGGCTTCACTGTCGCGAGTACCGTCGGCGCCGGGTTACTCGAGGACATCACGGGCTACGTCAGCGACCCCTCGCGGACTCCCGCCGACTATGACTTCGCTGATTTCCCGAAGGGACAGCTGAACTATTCCGGCTACTTCAATGTGCAGACCGGAGAGTTTGGTGGCGACACGCTGTACTTGATTCCGGGTATTGAAAGTGGATCCTGCATGATGTTCTACCGCAAGGATCTGCTGGGCGGCCCCGGCCAGCCTGCAGTGCCCACTACCTGGGCTGAATACCTTGCGGCCGCGAGGACGCTAACCACAAGTGATGTCGCCGGCAGCGCGATGGTCGGCGCGAATGACGTGTCTAACTTCCTGGTCGACTGGTACACCCGTTTCATCACAATGGGCGGGCAGTTGACCAGTGGCAGCAAGAATGACAAGACGTTCACCACGCGATTTGACAGCCCGGAGGCGGAGGCCGCTCTCCAGAACATGATCGATCTGCTGCCATACTCGCCGTCCGCCGTGACCCAGTACGGGTTCACGGAGGCGCTCGAAGCGTTCAAGTCGGGCAAGATCGCGATGTGGCCCGCATGGGCGACAATCGCCGGCGCGCTCTATGGCCCCGATTCGACGGTCAAAGACAAGGTGGCCGTAGCGCCAATGCCCGCCGACGATGGCAAACCTCGCGCGATCCGAGGCGGTTGGGGCCTGGGAATTCCCAGGAACCTGCCGCAGGTCAACAAGGACGCGGCGTATCACCTGATGACCTACCTGACCTCGAAGGACTTCGAGAAGTACCAGGTCATGACCTACGAGACGGACCCCAACCGATCGTCAACCGGAGTGGATGCGGAGATCGTGGCAGCGCTGCCTTACATCCCGGCGGCTGTGAAGGCTATCGAGAACGCTCAGATCCTGGAGATCGCGAACATCCCCGAGACGCTCGAGATCGTGGGCAAAGTAGCGCGCGAGATCAACCTCGCGCTCACCGGCGCGGTGGACGCCAGGACGGCGATGGCCAACGCGCAAGCGTCCTCGCTCGCAACGCTCAAGGCGGGCGGTCACCTCGCCTGACCCGCGCGAATCTACGCGTCGATCGATGGAGGTGGCGGTCATACGCCGCCGCCTCCTTGAACGTGGGTTTTCTAGGCCCGCGGATGGTACGCCCATGTGGCGATGTGGCGCGCGATTCCGCCCGTTAAGAAGATTCTATGTTATGAATTCGTACCGGAAATCAATGGCATTAGGTGATCGTTGACATTAGTTGCTGGTGGCCAGCGTAACACGGCAGTGATGGCGGACAGGATTGAGATGCAGACGGCAGTCCACGCGTACGTTTATCAGGTCCGAGTTCAGAATGGTTGCGGGAAGAAAGGGTTTTCGGCGGCTTTACGCGGCTCACCATCGGTACAGAGGGATCGACCAGGCGTTGGTGTGGTATACGCTTTAGTCGATCACAGTTGATGGACAATCGGGGCCGTTGATCTATAAATCACTCGCTTCCGTTACACACGTTTTTGGCGACCCAAGAGGCACGGCATCTCACGCATTGTTTTCAATCATTTGCATCCTCGCAAAAGGCAGGTTTTTTTGCGGCGGGGCATGAAAATAGATCCTGTCGGGGAGAATGAATTCGATTAACTTACGGCAGTCTGCCTGACATCTGACCCCGAGATCCAGCAAAGATCGTAATTGGCAGCACGCTCTGGAAATTATGACCTCAATTGATGGTTCTTCATGGGGTATTTTGAAAACAACAGATCTAGACAATGTCGCCCACCACGTTATCCCGCACGTGGAATTCCGCAAAAAACCTTTGCTGAATTTGGTCTCGAACAGTCTCCCAAAATTGTTCGCGACAGGCATCGGATTAGTGATTGGAGTTGTCCCTTTCCCCGGAAAAGATGCGGAGTTTTGAAAGAGTTTTCCTGACAACAGTCACGTTTTTCCTGCCAATTTTGCCAGACACTCACCGCTACACCGCAGTGTGTATTTTTAGGCTCGATTCGCCACCGGGGAACAGAATCGAAATGGACAGTTATTAGCAGTCTTTGGATTTGTTTCGAAGCGATTCGTCCGTGTCTTCGAACATGCCTTGGATTGATTCAGCTCACAAAATTTAAACCAGAAAATGCAATCAACTTGGTAACAAAACATTACATCCTGGATCTTCCGACGCGTCTTGACGGCAGCAATTCTCCTGACTTTGAATCGCAGTTGACTTCAGAACAGTTGAGTTCCGTTCAATACCTTATTCTGAATTTTCAGTCGGTCAACATGATCACAAGCATCGGGATTCGATATTTGATTGTTGCCGCTCAACAAATGCGGCAACGAGGCGGATGCTTGTTGCTTTGTGCAGCTGGAGACACTGTTCAGCAGGTGTTGAAGATCTCTGGTCTGCTCAAACAGTTCCTGATCCTGCCGGATGTGGATGCTGCTGTCCTGTGGTTGTCAGAGAACAGCACGTCAGAGAACAGCACGTCATCGCAGTGATTTTCCTGGTTTGAGTGGGTTTCGATAAGAAATCAGATCGCACGTGGTGTAGTGGTTCCGGAGCAAAACTCGAAACGTTCCCTGAATGATTCAGGCCGCCACTTTATTCGGTTTTAATTCACAACGATCCGTGAGGAAACGTCAATTGTCACAAGATAATAACCACGCCAAAACGAGTGACGATGAGCTAAGCCTTCCGGGTCAGGGGTTGACCAAGGAGCAAGCGTTTTTCCGAATCCTGGATGGTCACTGGCGGTATATGGACAACCAGCGAAAGAGTGTTCAGACCACCTCGGAGGATCGCAGCCGTCATGCTCAGGGGCAGTTTCCTTTTGCAGCTATTCTGGGATGTGCCGACTCGCGAGTTTCTCCTGAAGTGATATTTGATCAGGGCCAGGGTGACCTTTTTGTCGTACGAGTTGCAGGAAATGTGGTGGGAGACTTTGAACAGGCAAGTCTCGAATATGCAGTGGGGCAACTGGGAGTCCATCTCGTTATCGTGATGGGTCATGAACAGTGTGGAGCAGTGAAAGCTGCGATCACTCATGACGGATCAACCGATGCCGGAGCGTTGGGACGCTTATTGAACGAGATTCTGCCTGCGGTTATTGAAATCCGCGGCAGTGAGGGTGACGTTCTGTCTAAAGCTGTTCGAGGCAATGTCTGTCATTCTGTTGATAAATTGCTTGAGAGAAGTACGTTTCTGCGGGAGTCCGTTGATAACGGCGTCCTGCGGGTGATTGGTCTCGTCTATGACCTTGCGTCGGGGGATCTTGATATTCAGAGAACTGAGGGGTAAGCCACCACAGTAAAGAAGTTTTAGTGAAGCAATATCTCGAGAATTGAAAAGTCGTCCACGAAAGGATTTCCTCCCTGAATACGACGTCCGAGGGACTGGATTCGTTCGAGAGCGTTTTCACCAACTGCCAAAGGCTGTGACATTGCCTGAAGATAATCATCAAAAGGCCACATACCACCATCCGGCATGTGCAATTCACAGACGCCATCGCTGTAAAGGTACAGTCGTGAGCCGGGTTCGATAGTCACGTATTCGGATGGATAAAGAAAGTCATCCAGCATTCCATTTACTGGGCCATTACTTTCAAGTTGCAAACATGAGATCGGACCTTCTGGTGGACCGGAAATCAATAGCGACGGCGGATGGCCTGCTCCCGCAAAGTTCAGCACCCGAGTGATTCGGTTGTAGACGCCATACCAGATTGTGAAGTACATGTTATTGTGCTGTTCCATGAGGAACGCATTATTAAGAGCAGAGATTACTTCGCCGGCATCACGGAAATTACACCCCGTAAGGCTCTGGGCTCGAAGCACGTTCATGGCAGAGACTGACAGCAAGGCGGACTTCACCCCATGCCCACAGACGTCCAGCAGATAACAGGCGAAATTGTCCTCATCAATCCAGTGGTATCCAAATGAGTCACCACCAAGGAAAGCTGAAGGAATAAACCGCCAGTCTGTCACGAGACTTTCGCAAGTAATTCGTTTTGGCAGCAATGAAGTGATGTACTTCTCAGCCTGAGCGACATCTTCGGCAAGCGCCTGCTGGCTTTCGCGAAGCTTTCGAAAAGCCTCATCACGCTGCAACAGATGAATGTAACCCATTGAGTGATGGCGAATTCGAGCGATCAGTTCAACCCGGTCAGGTAGCTTAACGAGGTAGTCGCTGGCCCCAAGGCCGAACGCTTTAGCCTTGATCAAAGGCTCTTCCTTTGAGGAAAGCACAATCAGCGGGATTTCACGAGTGTCGCTGTTCGCGCGGAAGAACTTTACCAGCAGCAGGCCGTCAAGTTCCGGCATGACCAGGTCCTGCAGAATCACCGTCGGCGAGATTTCTTTGGCTGTTGAAATAGCCTGTGTGGGGTCCTGGCAATAAAAGAATTCTATGTCTGACTCAGCCTCCAGCATTCGGCGGACAGCGGCCGCCACGATTAGCTGGTCGTCGATCAGAAGAACTCGAATCGTTCTGTCTTTGCTTACTGTTTCAGACATTACTGGTACCGGGTGAAGAAAGCCTTTGGACAGAACCGCTGCTGGACAAACTCTATTCTAGAGTTCAGAGGCTTCTAGCAGGCGACAACGACTTCACAACTGGGATTACAGCGTCCTGACAACTTTTAGATGTTCCCCTCCCCCAAGGTAGCAACAGCATACGAAGCGATTGCAGTACGTTTAACATTCATTTCTTTTCGGGAATCCCCCGTGCCAATGCAGCAGCCGAATCTGTTCTGGCAACCCGAGGATGCAGCGTCATGTTAGAAGGGCGAGTTTGGCAAGAATATTCCGTGTCACTTCAGATGCGCGAAACTGCCGAATGAAAATGAGGCAAGGAATGAGTAGCGAAATCTTTAATGACGAATCGATGCTGGAGATTTTCCGTGCCGAAGTGGAAACTCATTCCGAGTCATTAACGGCCGGCCTTCTGGCGTTGGAGCGTGATCCGCGAGATACGTCTCGTGTGGATGAAATGATGCGCGCGGCACATTCCATTAAGGGTGCCGGGAGAATTCTGGGCATCGACCCGGCGGTTCGGGTGTCGCATGTGATGGAAGATTGTTTTGTGGCGGCCCAGGATGGACGGTTGACGCTGCGACCAGACCATGTGGATGTACTGCTCCGCGGGGTGGATATGCTCATCCGCCTGAAAAATAACACAAAGGCATCGGTTGACTGGTCGCAGTTCAACGCCGAAGTGGAACCACTGGTTGGTGAACTGGCGGGCGTTCTCTCGGGAAAGCCAACCTCCACTGAGGAAACAATCGCAGCGCCGACAACAGTTCCGGCTGCTCCATCGTTAGTTCCGGACGTTGTGATTGTGCTACCAGTGATGTTGGATGCCGCCAATGCGGAATCAGCTCGCATTAAGTTTATTGAGGGACTCAATTCGCTTTCACCCGTGGTTCGTTTTGACCTGTCGCTAACGCGCGATATTGATGCTATGGGGATTGCATTACTGGCTGCCGCACCAGCCTGTGCCAGCGGGACGGCAAGTCGTGTGGAAGTGGTCGGGGCAAATGCGGATCTGCAGTTGGTGCTGCAGGTCACCGGGATTGACCAACTCTATTCGGTCGGATCTTGCCCATAATGTCAAGCTACGTAAATGATCGTCTGCACGACTTTATCGTGGATGCTCGTGAGCATCTGAGCACGGTAGAGGCATCGTTATTGTCTCTGGAAAGTCATCCTGGGCCGGCTGAGCACACCGCCTGTGTGGATCGCTGTTTTCGCGCGATGCATTCGATCAAGGGCGATGCCGGATTTCTTGGGCTTACACCCATTCATACGCTGGCTCATGCGATGGAGACCCTTCTTGAAAAAATGCGGGAGTTGGCTCCGCAGCAGTCGCTCGAGGTTCTGCTTGGCGCTCGCGATCGTATCGCAGTTTTGGTCGACGACCTTCCAAACAGCCTGCAGGCCGATGTTTCGGATTGCCTGGAGAGATTGCAGGCAGCATTAGAATATCGCGGTGCCGGCAATGTGGCTCTTGAGATCAATCTGGCGGAACTAACAAGGCTGTACCCTGCCGGGCTGACGTCTTTCTTTCGTAAGTTTGTCCGCGAAGGAACTATCCTCGACCGGCAGCTGGATATCGGGAACTGCCAACTGAGGGAAGGGTTGCCGAGTGGAAAACTGCGGTGGATGGTGCTGCTCGAATCTTCCCGATCCCGAATAGAGTTGATTTCCAGACTGGGGCTGAGTGGGGAACCTTCAGAGACTCGCACCGCAAAACTGGAAATTGAACTTTCAGCGCAGCCCGGTGGACTGCTGAATCTCTTTCAGAGACTCGATGCAGCGGCAGCGATCGAATCCGGCCGTCTGACAATTCCCGAGACCAACCTGCGAATGTCACTGCCGCTCGGCCCGGTTGTATGGAGTGGAGAGTGCGTAACAGATTTGAAACCGCAGGAGCTTCTGTCGCGATGTGGTGTTACGGTCAGGAATTCAATCGCTCCGGTCAAGCAGGGGCAACTTCGTGATCTTGACTCGCCAGAGTTGGGGACGGTTTTATCGCAGCTTTCAGCAGAGTCTGTCGTTGATGAAACCAACCGCAATAGAGGGGCGGCATCGTCGGAAAACGAAAAACCTAATACTCTGCGGATTCAGATTGAACTTCTCGACAGGCTGATGACCCTGGTCGGAGAACTGACGCTGGTTCGCAATCAGTCACTGATCGCCTTTGCTGAGCAAGACGGTCCGCAACGAGCGATTATCCAGCGGCTCAACTCTGTCACCTCCGAATTGCAGGATGCGACACTGCGTGCGCGAATGCAGCCCGTGGGGAACCTGTTCAACAAGTTTCCCCGGATGATCCGAGATCTTGCCCGTCAACTTGGCAAGCAGGTTGAAATCGATCTGCAGGGGCGGGAGGTCGAACTCGACAAGACAATTCTTGAACAGCTCAGCGATCCACTGACGCACCTGATTCGTAACAGTGTCGACCATGGGATTGAGTTGCCGGAGGACCGTCGGTCAAAGGGTAAATCGGGCACCGGTTGCATCACATTGACGGCCACACACGAAGATGGACAGGTGCGCATTGAAATCCATGACGACGGGCGAGGCATCGATTCCGAAGCTGTTCGGCAACGGGCCATTTCACTACGTCTGAAAACAGAAGCTGAACTCGAGCGGATGACACCGCGTGAGCTGTTTGGACTGATTCTGCTGCCAGGGTTCTCAACAGCCAAAAAGGTGACAGAGGTTTCCGGCCGCGGAGTCGGCATGGATGTTGTCAAAACCAATATTGAGCAGCTTGAGGGAACACTGACGATCGATTCGGTTGTCGGTCATGGATGTTCCATGGTCCTCAGGCTGCCGTTGACGCTTGCGATCATTCCGTGCCTGATCGTTCGTGTTAACGGAGATCGATTCGCGGTTCCGCAACGAGAGCTTGAAGAAGTCGTTTGCCTGCATCCCAGTGGATCCGGCAGAATCGAACAGGCTTATGACACCGAGGTCTATCGACTGCGTGAGCGGCTGTTGCCGATCGTACGCTTCAAGGACGTCATCGATCGAACGACGCCGTTCACTGCTGAAGCCAAAGCGGAAATCCTGACATCCCATCCACGCACAGGAGCTCCGCCACGAATCACGTATATTCTGGTCCTCAAGTTGGCGGGACGTCGCTTTGGGCTGGTGGTTGACGAAGTCCACGGGACCGAAGAAGTTGTGGTCAAGCCGATGCATCCTTCGATGAAACGAGTGGGCATCTTTACCGGAGCCACGATCATGGGCGACGGACGCGTCGCGCTGATTGCCGATGTGGAGGGAATCGTTGAACATGCGAGGCTGAGTTTCGAGTCGGTACTGGAGGCAAACCGAAAGATCTCTGCACGCGACGCGGCTCAACTGCAGCGAGTGCTGTTATTTGAATACGGTCCGCATGAACAGTTCGCTCTCCCGTTGCTGCAAATCCGCCGGATCGAAATGATCAGCAGAGATCGCGTCGAACGCGTGGGCGAACACGAGTATGTCACCGTTGACGGTGTGTCGACACGGATTCTCCGACTGGACAAAGTGATCGATGCATCCGCACCTGCGGAGTCAGACGACCTGACGGGACAGATGTCGCTGATCCTCCCGAAATTCGTACCGCAGCCAATGGGTATCCTTGTTTCGCGAATTGTTGACACAGAGTCGTTGTGCATCGAGCTGCAGGAACATCCGGAGCAGAATCAGAGCATTCTGGGTTCTGCTGTGGTTCGCAGTCGGCTGACTCTGTTTCTGGATATGCACCGACTGACTCAGACCCTGTTCGGTTCCGAGGTTGCCCCCAACTCCGCCCCCGCCGATCCAAAGCGGCCCAAGCGGTTGCTGCTGGTCGAAGATACGGCTTTCTTCCGTGAAATCGTTAAGCGGTACCTCACTGCAGAGGGACATGAGGTCTCAACAGCCGTTCATGGTGAAGACGGTTTGTCCAAACTGGAGTCAGGAAGTGAATTTGACCTGATCGTTTCCGATATCGAAATGCCGGTCATGGATGGATGGGATTTTGCACGTGAGGCTCGGCTTCGAGGTGTCAGCACGCCAATGCTGGCACTGACATCTCTGAGCGGTACGCATTACGAAGCTAAAGCAAAAGACTGCGGCTTCGATGGATTTGAGGTCAAGCTGGATCATGACCGACTTGTTCGCAAGGTCGCGCAGTTACTGGCATCACTTGAGCATTCAATTTAGAGAGTCCTTTTGTGGAAGCTCCACGTTTATTCTGTACGTTTCGAGTCGATGGCGGGCTGTTCGGCGTAGACATTCTCGACGTGAGAGAAGTCACGACCGAAACCACCTATACGCGCATCGCTCATGCCCCTGATGAGGTGCTGGGGCTGGTGAATATCCGAGGACACATTTTCCTTGTCCTTGATCTGCGTCGGCTGCTTGGCATGCCGGAATCTACTGTGACCGGCAACAGCCGGCTGGTCCTCTTTAAGCCCTCGGTGGGCAGTGCCTTCGGTGTGGTGGTTGACGAGATTGCTGACATTCAGACAGTCGAGCCGGACCGTATCGAAGCGTATTCCCGCAATGAGCGTGACATCGTCGTAACAAATGTTCGACACGTTGATTTAATTGATGCCGTCTGCAAGCTGAACGATGAACTGATCGTCGTTCTGAATCCTCGCAGATTTCTTCCTGTGATTGAACAACACCTGACTGCTCGTGCCTGATCCTTTTCTCAATGTCTCTGGAACACTTTTCTCACAGGTATTGCCGTGAAAAATCTCAAACTCGCCCACAAAATGCTGGTGCTTACTCTGATCCTGATGGTGTCGCTGCTGGTGGTGGCCTATGTCGCTGTCGACCGCCTTTCGGTGGTTAACGCCGAAATTCAGCAACTGGTGGATCAGACGATGAAGAAGGGCGAAACACTGGGAAAGCTGCACGTGGATTTCCTTTCCAGCGTGAGAGCCCAGAAAAACGCGATCATGTCGCTCGACGACGAATCCTCGAAGGCCAATGCAGAACTCTCTCAAGCTGCTATGACGACAGCGGAAGCACATCTGGATGAGCTCACACAGCAAGTCGCACGTAATCAGTCTGACGTTCAGACGACTGACATCAATGAACTTAATAAGGCCATGGATGAGTATGCCAAGCTGAATGACGAAGCATTGAAACTCTCCGTTGAGAACACTAACTCCAAAGCGCGTAATCTATTGGGCGAGGATATCCAGCGACAAGTCGATATGCTCGCGGCAAGATTTCAATCCTGGCTGGAGCAAACTGCTGCCACGTCTGATCCAAAAACAGAAGACCTGGAACGCATGAGGGCCATCGCCGGGATCCTGAGAACGACCCTTGAGATCGGGCCCAATATCCTGAAACATATTGAATCATCCACTTCCGATGAAATGACCGGACAGGAAACCAAACTGGCGGCAATACAGGAACAAATTCTCGAGGGTCTTGATAAGGCGTCTGGTGGAGATCCTGCCGGACAGGTTGAAGCTCGAGCCACTCTGGCCGAAATGAAAGGCACAATCACCAAACTGCTTCAGTTCTCACGTCTGGACACGAACAACAAATCAACCACGATTTCACTCACCACTGCAAAGTCCGTCGTTGATGAGGTGACAAAACGTGTTGACGCACTGAATAAAATTTTCGAAACAGAAGCGTCAGCCGGCAAAGAACGAAGCAGCGTAGCTTACGAGACAGCCCGATGGTGGATCATCAGTGTTTCACTCATCAGCATCGTGGTCGTTGGCTTCATCGCATACCTGGTCACTCGTTCTGTCACTGGCCCGGTCTTCGAAGTACGCAACATGGCCCAGTCGATGGCGAATGGCGACCTGCGAAACCGAATACACCTTGAGCAGAAGGATGAAGTTGGGGAGTTGTCAGCTGCTACGAACATGCTGGCCGATTCTCTGACGCGGATTGTGACAGAGATTCAGAAGGTGTCCGAAGGTCTTGGCGTTTCTGCCTCCGAACTGACAGGTGTCTCGAACCAACTGCTGTCGCAAAGTGAAACAGCCTCTCTGAAGGCAACTTCGGTTGCAGGTTCTTCGGAACAGCTGTCCAGCAACATCAATACGATGGCTGCCGCCGCCGAACAAATGAGCGTCAACGTTGCATCGATCAGCTCGGCCAGCGAAGAGATGAGCATCAACGTGGGAACGATCTCAACGGCCGCGGAACAGACGTCAACCAATGTCAGTGTCGTCTCCACCGCAGTTGGAGAAATCTCCGATTCATTCAACGATGTACTGAATGACGTGCGAGAGGGGTCACGTGTCGCCGGGGAAGCCAGCCGGATGGCCGACTCGGCCACTCAGACCATTGAGTTACTCAATCAGTCGGGTGCAGAGATCAGTAAAGTCACCGAAACCATCAAGATGATTGCACTGCAAACCAATCTGCTGGCGTTGAATGCGACCATCGAGGCGACATCTGCAGGCGAAGCTGGTAAGGGCTTTGCAGTCGTGGCCCACGAGATTAAGGAACTAGCCAATCAAAGTGCCAAGGCTGCCGAAGATATCGCCCGCAAGATCGAAGGAGTACAAAAAGATACTCGACAGGCCGTTCAGGTCATTCAAAACGTGTCCCAGATCATTAAAGATATCAACTCTTCTTCTGACCGAATTTCGTTGTCGGTAGAGAAACAAACTCGCTCTGCCACTATGATTTCTCAGAATGTTGGAGAAGCGAACAAAGGCGTCAGTGACATTGCTCGTTCGATTGCCGAAGTGGCGAAAGCTGCCGGCGATATGTCTCGTAATGTTTCTGAGGCGGCACGGGGTGCGACAGATGTGTCTCGCAATGTGGGCGAAGCCGCGAAGGCAGCCGGTGGAATTTCTTCAAGCATTCACGGCGTGAGTGAAGCGTCGCATTCAACCAATAAGTCTGCTACGAAAGTTCATGATTCCGCTGAACATCTCGATCGCATCAGCAGGGACTTACGAAAGCTGGTCGGTAAGTTCAAAGTGAATACTGAAGAAGTAAATAACGCATGACATCCGAACTGATGCGAGTGCTGGTTGTTGACGACTCGCGGATTTTTCGTGGTGTTCTCGAGGAGGCACTGGCCGGCTGCAGCGACCTTAAGGTTGTCGGGTCGGTCTGGAGTGGCGAAAAGGCTCTGGAGTTCGCGAAGCAATCGCTTCCGGATTTTGTGACGCTGGACATCGAAATGCCGGGTTTGGGAGGACTCGCAACTCTCAGAGCACTGCGAGCCCTCGCTGCGGATAAAAAAAAATCGCTTGGTGTGCTGCTCGTCAGTTCGCACACCAGGCGTGGTGCTGCGGTCACAATTGAGGGCCTCCAGGAAGGAGCCTTCGATTTTCTGACGAAACCCGAAGGTCCCAATCAGCAGGCCAACCTCGCTGCATTGCGTGAACAACTTTCAGCAAAACTGGCAGCGTATCGATCCCGTCGGGGCAGCCGAAATGCTGCTCCGCAGGTTGCCACTGCTGTGCCGGTTGCGGCATCGGTTCCGCGGAAAAGTCGTTTTTCTGCGGTCGTCATTGGCGCGTCGACCGGCGGCCCGGAAGCACTGGCCAGATTGCTGCCCTCAGTGGCCCCTTATTGTCCGGTACCCATGTTTCTTGTTCAGCATTTACCACCGGATTTCACAGGATACTTTTCCACCAGTCTCGCTCGAAGATGCGGTAGTGCAGTGGTGGAGGCTCAGGATGGCATGATCGCCCAGCCAAAGCATCTCTATGTTGCTCCGGGAGGGCGACATCTTGTTCTGCATTCAACCGACTCACGGCTCGTCATGAAGCTCAGCGATACACCTCCGGAGAATGGCTGTCGACCTGCCGTTGATGTCCTCTTCCGATCTGCAGCACTGGCCTGTAACGGGCAGGTTCTCGCTGTTGTTCTGACTGGCATGGGGAACGACGGAGCGAAAGGCTCTGTCGTCATGAAACGTGCCGGAGCTCATGTCATCATTCAGGATGAAGCGACAAGCGTCGTCTGGGGGATGCCTGGCAGCACCATGGCCGCCGGCGCCGCACATGAAGTTCTCCCTGTCGACGAAATTGGGACTGCCATACTTTCACATCTTGGCCTCAGGAGGTGATTGTATGGAGATCTCGCCTCAGCAATTTCGCGAAGTACAGACACTGGTGCGTGATCTGTGCGGTCTTGTGCTCGGTGATGATAAGACCTATCTGGTTCGAACACGGCTGGAACATATTGTTGCAGCCCATGGATTCAGCAGTTTCACCCCGTATCTAAGCCGTATACAACAGAAAACGGCGTTGACGATGCGAGATGAACTTGTGGAAGCATTGACCACTGGGGAAACGTCTTTTTTCCGTGATGGGCATCCCTTCGAAGAATTTCGCCGCAGAATACTTCCGGTGCTCGCACAAACGATTCGTGAGCGACGAGCATCCGGCTATCCATTACCGCAGGCTCGGATCTGGTCCGCAGGATGCTCAACCGGACAGGAACC
>CAIXQV010000450.1 GCA_903921605.1 uncultured Planctomycetaceae bacterium
CGTAGCCCGTGATGTCCTCGAGTAACCCGGCGCCGACGGTACTCGCGACAGTGAAGCCCACAATATGCACGATGTCGAACGCCGACTCAGGGGCTCGCAGGTTCTGAGCGATCGACTGGTCGAGGGCGTCGAGAGCCAACGTCGTAATTTCGATCTTCAGACCGGTTACGGCCTCGAGTTCGGACTGCTTGTCGCGCAACCCCAGATCGTCCCGCTCACGGTCGACGAGCACGATGCGTACCGTCTGACCCGCGTACTTCATCGGATCGAAGCTGCCGGTCCCGGCAGCCGGGGCACCGGGCGACGAGTCAGACGTTTCAGTGTTGCCTGAATTCCCGGCGCCTGAATCGACTTTCGCTCCGCAGCCGATGACAGCCACTGTGAGTCCCGTTAGCGCGGCCCGGGGAATGAAACCACGTCGCGTGATGCGACCCTCGATTATGCCGCGTCCCAATTCTGCAGCCAACTCCGTGTGACCAGCCCATGCGTCCTGTTCCACTTTGATCTTCCTTCAAGCCGGGGCGTGCCCAGCATACCGCGAGTGTGTGACACCCGAAAATGCAGTGTCAGAAAAAGTTTTAGTCTGTCTCAAGGCTCAGGAAAAAAACGAGCCCGTTGAATATCAAATCCGCCATCGTCTGCCGGTTAATGAACATTCCATCAGCCGAGGCGGCCGCCTCTTCTCCGATATTTCCATTTGGGTTGGGCCAGGCATCGATCCGAACTCGGATTGTTGCCACTACTTAAGATCACGTCCCTGCCCAAAAGGGAATCACGTCGTAACAGTTCCCGATGTTATTGAAGGGACGAGAGGGATGCAAACTCCTGCAAATAGATCCTTAATAACGCATTCAGAACGCATCAATGTTGTGCTGAACGACAAACGCCAACTTCGACCTTGTCAAGACGGGGTGAACTGCCGGAGAGCAAAGCGGTTAACCTGTGATTCACAGTCCCGCCACCCGGGGCGACACCGTACGAGCCAAACAATGCAGATTCACCACATCAAGCCATATTGCCAGCCAGAAGATTGAAAAACGCCCATGTCCGGTTCCTACTGGCGGATCGACTCTTCAGCGGTGTGAGATATTTGCAAGCAGCCAAACACTGACGGTCGCGTGGCGAGAGTTCTGGATGGGCCTGCCAGGATGGAGCTCTCTTCATGACACCTCGGAAAATATCAGGCCTTTTTGCTGTCGCAAATCTCTCAAAAAAAAATTCTGCGTGACGTTTCCTACAATTCCTGAGCAATCAGGGTTTGGTCCCCTTAAAGGAAAGGGCAACGGTGGTAGGTGTTCATTCACCTTAATTCCAAGCCAGGAGCCGAATGTTTTTGTTGCTCCAGCACTGAGCGTTTGTCCCCGCACGTCTTGTTGGCCGGGAGTGGCACGGCAAGCTAATCCGCGAGGAACACGGATTATGATTCCTAAAGATAAGTGTTTGGCTGATCACGCAAAAGTGGCTCTGTCTTGTTGATTGAGAGGGGCTAAACCAACCGAATCAGGATCGCGTGCAAGCCGGTTTTGTTGTCTTCAACTGGCCGATTCCTGTTCAACTAAGGTTCAATTCCCTTGAAAATACTCGCACTGGAACCGTCGTATCATTCGCTCTTTGATCCACTTCCCGACGGAGTCTCTCTGGTAACAGAACCGGAAG
>CAIXQV010000451.1 GCA_903921605.1 uncultured Planctomycetaceae bacterium
CGTAGCCCGTGATGTCCTCGAGTAACCCGGCGCCGACGGTACTCGCGACAGTGAAGCCCACAATATGCACGATGTCGAACGCCGACTCAGGGGCTCGCAGGTTCTGAGCGATCGACTGGTCGAGGGCGTCGAGAGCCAACGCCGTAATTTCGATCTTCAGACCGGTTGCGGCCTCCAGCTCGGACTTCTTGTCGCGCAACCCCAGATCGTCCCGCTCACGGTCAACGAGCAAAATGCGCACCGTCTGACCTGCGTACTTCATCGGATCGAAGCTACCAGCCCCGGCAGCCGGGGCACTGGCCGACGAGTCGGACGTTTCGGCGTTACCTGAATTCCTGGCGCCTGAATCGACTTTAGCTCCACAGCCGATGACGGCCACCGAGAGTCCCGTTAGCGCAACTCGGGGAATGAAACCACGTCGGGTGATGCGAGCCTCAATGATGCCGCGCCCTGGTTCTGCGGCCGACTCCGTGCGACCAGCCCATGCGTCCTGTTCCACTTTGATCTTCCTCCAAGCCGGGACGTGCCCAGCATACCGCGAGTGTGCGACACCCAAAATGAAGTGTCAGAAAAAGTTATACTCTGTCTAAGGGCTCAAGAATAAAGAGAGCCGGCTCAATGACAAATCCGCGCTCGCCTGCCTGTTGACGAACATCCCATCAGCCGAGGCGGGCGTCTCTTCTCAGATATTTCCCTTTGGTTTGGATCAGCCATCGATCCGAACTCGGATTGGTGCCCGTTGTGACATCGCGTCCCTGACCCAAAGGGACACACGTCGTAATAATGCATGCTGTTTTTCAAGGGAGGAGATGGATGCAAACTGCTGCAAACATATCCTTTAACGTATTCGGAATCGGAAAGAGTCAATGTTGTGCTGAACGACCGGCGACCAACTTCGACCTTGTTCAAGACGGAGTGAAATGCCGGAGAGAAAGACGGTTACCCGGCGAATCACAGACCAGCCGCCTACGGCGACGTTGCGAAACACAATGGGTCAAAGCAGAACAGTGCTAATTGTTATTTCCTTTTCCGCTTCGATACGGCGCACCCGTGACCCCCCAGCAGTGCCAAAACAGACGACCCGGATTACTGCATTTCTGCAAATGGTGATTACGCCGGCAACAGACACCTTACTAAGCCACTGCCCGGACATCACCACACGCAACATCGCAGCGCATGTCCTGAGACGGCCATGTCATCTTCGTCATCAAAAGCTCACCCTCCAAAGTTCATGTCAGTAGGTGTTCCCCGTCAACATTCGAAGACGCACAACGGCCCGCCTGATACGCGACAACCTACGCCGACCAATCCCCCAGGATGCAAGCTCTATAGGCGAAATTTCCTAAGATCCCCTGCTTCTCCACTGAAACTGCTTTGCACGCCACTTCTGCAAACGGGTCGTCGCATTCGTGGCAATTGCAGAATCAAAGTGTGCGTTAATCCGATCGGAGATCGCCACACCATTTTGCAATTGGCCACTGATGCAAATGCGACCGGCAGCGACCGCTCTCGGCCAAAGTCCCGCTCACGCAGCTGGGGATCTATCCGGCTCACAAGCCCGTACCCGCTCCGTCGATCGACATCGACTGGATCTGCGAACAATCGGCCGATGCATTCCGGAGGGGGGCATGAAATTGTCGGAGAATCAGAGTCGATTTCCTGCAGGTCCATCCAGTACAGAAAACCGGACCCCTTAAGCAATTCTCTTCGTAATAGCTGAGGGAAAAAGTAAGTGCCTGTTTTAATGACACAATTCATTTGATTACGATACTTCGCCAGTATCGCCACTCTAAAAGTCCGAAGGATGGGTGGCTTCTGACGATTCGTTGCGGATCAAATGTTGAGGCAGCGAATTTCGTCCGGCCTCAATTGCGAAACCTTTACGGCGCCTTCGCGGTTCGACTATCTATGCCATCATGAATGCCGTGCAGTTGTCCATCACCTCGATTTGTCTACGTCACATTGGAATCCCAGCCGCAAGGCAAGTCAGGCTCAAAAACTTTCCAGCGTGTTCTCTGATGCATGAAGCATGCAGGCCATGATGGGCGACACCACACGGGCCAATCAAATCAGATTCACCACATCAAGCCATATTGCCAGCCAGAAGATTGAAAAACGCGAATGGCAGGTTCGCTAAGGAGCGTCACATAAAGATCAAGAAGTATTAGCTGATGATTGCATTGGATGCGGTTTCAATCATTGCGTTGCTGTATGGCATCTCACCCAGATGGTTCTCTCAGACGTTTCTCAACGTGCCTGAGATGTCAGTGGATTTTGCTTATATTCTCCGGGCAGTGACGTGCCTCTTTTGATGTGGCAAATCTCTTGAAAAAAACTTCTGCGTGAAGTTGCCTGCGATTCGCAGGCAATCACGGCTGGGTATCCTTAGAGAAAAGGGCAAAGGTGGCAGATTTTCATTCGTCTGAATTCCTGGCCAGCAGTCGAATTCCCCTGTTGCTCCAGGCCTAAGCGTTTGTCCGCGAACCTCTTGTTTCCCGAGAGTCGCCTGACAAGCTAGTCCGCGAGGAACACGGATTATGGTTCCTAAAGAAAAGTGTTTGGCTGATTATGCAAAACTGGTTCTGTCTGGCTGACTGAGAGGTGCGAAACCAACCAGGTCAGGAGCGAGTGCGAGCCGGTTTTGTTGTCTTCAACTGGCCGATTCCTGTTCAACTAAGGTTCAATTCCCTTGAAAATACTCGCACTGGAACCGTCGTATCATTCGCTCTTTGATCCACTTCCCGACGGAGTCTCTCTGGTAACAGAACCGGAAG
>CAIXQV010000452.1 GCA_903921605.1 uncultured Planctomycetaceae bacterium
CCTGAAATACTACACAACCCGAACCGCTTGCCATTCCGCAGGAACTCAAGGTCTATGGAACGGGCGTGTCATAGACCAAGTCGTCACCAATACGATACCTGTACAAACATGACACTTCAAAACTCACAATGGCCGTTGTCAGTCCACGTCTTTTCCTGGAGCATCCTGCTGTTGTTCGCGGCTCTGCTGGTATCGATTACGCGACCTGCAGGCACAAGCAATTTTTGGGATGGCTGGCGTGAAAGCCACGGCCTGCGAAACCCGTCCTACACAGAACAGATCTACACCTCGGAGATCATCCGTACCCGTGCCAATACATGGTCAAACCTGTCCTACATTCTGGTCGGACTCTATGCCATCGCATTGAGCCGTCATGATCGTCGGCAACCGGCAACGGCCGCGTCGGGATATCTGATCCGAACACCAGTCATGAGCCTGACATTCGGCGTGGCCTGCTGCATTCTGGGACTGGGGAGCGGTCTGTTCCACGCATCCCTCACACGCATTGGACAGCAGATCGACGTCGCCGCGATGTACATGCCGCTGCTGACTCTCTGCGCGGTGAATCTCGGACGATGGATGCCAGCCTCGTTCAACATGGGACAACGATCATTTCCGTGCTGGATTCCTTTACTGATTCTCGTCGCCGTCTGCAGCGTGCTGCTGTTTGTCTTCAAATGGTCCATGTCCTCTGTCGTCGTTCTGAGTTCGCTCATCGCCACGGTAGGTATTTCCATCGTGGCAGATCAGTTTCGAACATCAAGGCAACTGAATATCCGTTGGGTTCTCGTGAGCTTTGCTCTGCTGATTGCAGCTGTCGCCTGTCGAGAACTCGACATCGCCAGACGATTCAGCTCCCCTCAGTCATTGCTACAGGGACACGCCTTCTGGCACATCCTCACGAGCCTCAGCCTGGCAAGCATCTACGTTTACTATCGCTCTGAGACCACAACATCAGACGCGAATCACTCCGATTGACGTCCCGAGCGTCCCAGGCTCAGCAGGTAGATTTCCTTCTGCCGGTCACCTTTATGAGCTGTCGTTTTGATTAATCGCGTCCAACACCGTACGCTGCCCCTGATTACCTTTCCTGCTGCTCGATAGCTTCCTTGAGGATCTCTCGCAATGCTCGTTCGCCAGAGTTTGCATCGATTACCACTCATCCTGCTCGCTACGTGCGTGTGTCTTTCATCGGCTCCAACGACGGCCGCTGAACTTCTGATCGGCGCTGCATCGACCAGCATCACCCCTGAACAGCCGATCGCACTCTGGGGGCAAATGCATACTCGTATCTCGACATCTGTCGAAAGTCCCTGTACTGCAACTGTTCTCGTCCTTGAATCTGTGACCGACGGAAAGGCCAACGATTCGGCTATTCTGGTCTCCTGCGATGCTGTTGCGATTCCCGACCATGTGCGAGACAAAACGCGGGAGCAGGTCGCGAAACGCATGCCCGATTTTCCGGTGAACAAGATCATTCTCAACGGCACACATACTCATACCGGACCCGTGATGACCGAAGGGATCTACGAGATCCCCTCCGAAGGAGTCATGCAGCCGGCCGCCTATGTGGACTACTTTGCCGAACAAGTCGCTGAGGCGATTGTGACGGCTTGGAATTCTCGCCGTCCCGGTCAGGCCAGCTGGGGACTAGGGCACGCCGCTGTCGCTCAGAACCGCCGCACGGTTTACACCGACGGTACAGCCGCGATGTACGGCGCGACCTCACGTCCGGACTTTCATATGATTGAAGGTTATGAAGATCACACGGTCGAGTGCCTGTTTTTCTGGGATGCCGACAACAAACTGATCGCGACGACCCTGAATCTGGCCTGCCCCTCTCAGGAAGTGGAGGGTGGCTCCGCCGTCAACGCAGACTTCTGGCATCAGGTTCGTGAATCACTTCGAACAACCCATGGCAAGAACCTGCACGTTCTTGCCTGGACAGGAGCGGCCGGCGATCAGTCGCCGCACATGATGTTCCGCCAAAAGGCCGAGGAACGCATGCGAAATCTGCGCGGCATCAACCGCCTGGAAGAAATCTCTCGCCGTATCGTTGGAGCCTGGAAAGAAGCTCTCGAAGGCGCTGAAAAAGACAAGCACAGCGCTGTGCCCATGTCACATGTCGTTGAAGATCTTGAATTGCCTCGTCGCGAAGTGCTGGAACGAGAATGGAAACTGGCTCAGGAGAAAATCGCTGACTTGTCCCAGCAGAAGGGCAAACAGACTTTGCTTTACTGGCACGGCGGAGTTGTCAAACGCTACGAAAACCAACTGGCCGGAACAGTCGAACCCTACAAAATGGAGTTGCATGTAATTCGCCTGGGCGACATCGCAATCACAACAAATCCATTTGAGCTGTTTACAGACTACGGTATCCAGATGAAAACTCGCAGCCCGGCTCTTCAAACATTCGTCATCCAGTTGGCTGGCCCCGGAACGTATCTTCCCTCGTCCCGCGCGGCTCAGGGTGGCGGGTACAGTGCGATCGCAGAAAGCAACGAAGTCGGCCCCGAAGGCGGCAAAGTGCTGGTCGAACGAACCCTCGAACAAATCAACGCGCTTTGGCCAGCCACGAAGTAATGTTGCAGGGTTGAACGTCCACTGTGGCGGACAAACCCGTTCGCAAACTACCCGCCATAAGAACTGTATCGCTGCACGCCACGCTGAAAAGCCACGCGATTCAGAATGAACAGTACGACGATCCAGACAGCCTGAACGAACAGCTCCATCGGCAATTGTTCCTGAGGAATCTTTCCCAGCATAATGGCCGCCGGTGCGTACGCCAGATATCGAAACGGCAGGTAATCCACGAAGGGAATCCACTGCGACAACAGCTCGAGCGGAATCATGTGGCCCGACAGAAAATAGCTGAGCATCATGTAGATGAAGATCAGAGAACTGACTTCCAGAAACCAGAAGGCAATCAGACCGATCAGAGCCTCGATCAAAAATCCAATCGCAAACGACATCAGCAGTGACGCCACAAACGCGGCTGTCACCGGCCATGCTGGCCAACCCGGCAGATGAGCACGACACATCCAGAACAC
>CAIXQV010000453.1 GCA_903921605.1 uncultured Planctomycetaceae bacterium
GCCTCAAACGACTGCATGCCGACAATCGCCTGCTTTGGCAGGAGTCGCAGATGTTTGATGCGCACATCAGCAATCCGATCCGCCGGGTCGGTGGCCAGCGAGAATGTGGGTTCCAGCAGATGATCGATCTTGTAAACCGGCTTGTCTGGTACCTCATCATCTACATCGATTCCCAGCACCGCCTTGCAGAACGCCCGTCGCAACGGCAGGTACACGGCTTTGCCGCCTTTTGCAATGATTTCCAGAACGCCCGTTGATGGCTCATAGATGAAGACATTGCTGAAGGCGAAGGTGCGTGGTTCGTGCGTGAGCTGTTCATCTTCATTGAAGGTCATGCGTTTGTCCGGCCAGTCCGGCAGGTACGCAAAGAAAAACTCGGCACCTCCATGTCGTGTATAATGTCGCACTGTACAGATCGAACCACGAAGCTCTTTGGTCCAGTAATGCTTGCGCACCTCCTCGGCCAGGTCATGCTGCATTTCGTCTGTGACGTCGAATTCTTCGTTAGGGGATTGATGCCACCGATTGGCCATCTGGCCGGACCGTAGTGATTCGGCCTGCGCAAACTGCGATGCCTGCTCGAATATGACGTTTTGATGCAGGAACGTCCACAGGGCTTTGTCCTCGCCGGATTTCCATTTCTGCACCTCCGGAAGACAATCGCTTGCGTAGTATCGCAAATCTTCCATCAGCAATCTCTGATTGCGTTCTTCCGAGAACTCATTCACCTCTTGAAGGATAGCCTGGTACTTTTGGCGGTCTTCATCCATGGCCTCCCAGGCTTCAATCAGCGGCTGGACCTCATGCTCACCCAGTGAATCCCAGTCAACGGCCTTCATGGCCGGAACCTTCTTAAACAGCTTCCGGAGTAGCCGGTTGTCATGCAATGCCAGCTGCTTTCGCAAATCAAATGCTTTTGCCACGTCAACTCTTTCTCTTTCCAAGCAGCGTCTTCATTTGCCAAACAGTAAACACTGCGGTTAAAAAAATGCTGTTCCAACATCAGAACAGCGAATTTGGCTTTGTCACTAACAACAACTTCAGTTGCTCCAGGCGAATCCGCATCGCCTCCGGCGAAACCTGAAACGTTTCCGCAAGGGGCTTGCAGAATAATTCCTTCATCGCCACGTCTCTCGATTCTTCATCAACCGCCAATCGTCCGCGAACATACAGATCATCGTGACCAAGCTGGTGCGAATATCGTTGACGGATCTCTGCGATCGTGATGGCACCATCATCGGACTGGCGGAATTCACTCCAGGCAGCATTCACCAACTTTCGGGGCATCAGCAGGCAGGAAGCAAAGGCATTCGCCTGCCACTCCACCGGCTGGCTTCGCTCACTGGATCGACACACCACGTCCGGATGCGGCGTACCGTCGCCAAAGAGCGATCGCTGGGCTGGGTTCTTCATAAAGTGCTGGCGGTGAAGACGCCAATGGCCCACTTCGTGAGCCAGCGTGAAGTGATAACGACCGCGGCGCGATGGATTCGAGTCCGGGTCCAGGCTCTGGTCAATACCGATGCGGGACTGGTTAAACCAGATCGCTCCGTGAACATCGCCGACAGGAAACAGCGATTTCATGTTCAGGTATTCAAGCGTGAGTTTCAGGTGAACTTCAGCGATAGTGTCC